>JAGLSW010000645.1 GCA_023135565.1 Candidatus Aminicenantota bacterium
GTGATGAAAATGAGCGACGTATCATTACTACCGATTTTAAAGGGATAGGAATAAAAATAAGCACTGCTGTCGGGGATGGCTTTAAATAACACATCTCCTTTAAATAGGTCGCCATTCCCGGTGATGATCTGTTTTAGAATTTTTAACATGCCTACTTCACTTTCAGCGGAAAGCAGGATATTAAGCTCGCCATTTTGTTCCGATACGACAAAAAAACTACCGAAATCGGTTAATACCGGTAATAAATTCGACAAATCGAGCATCAAGTCGCTGAAATAATCCTTCTTTAACCCGGTATGCAAAAATTCTTTTAATAACTCGGTAAACACGTCTTTTATATACCGGGTTTCGCTTTCTTCGAGATCTTTTTTTTTATCCTGGGCGATTTCATCGAAAATCGGGATCAAATCCTTCTCTAACTTAAACTCATCGAGATTGCCCTTTTTGAGCATAAATTCGATTTTTCCCAGGTTAAAGGCATCGCTTAATTGAAGAACCGCTGTTTTCACTTTGCTCCCTTTCACATAGGTGCCGTTAGTGGAGTCTAAGTCTGTAACGATAATAGAGTTCTCCTCCACTGTAACCTTCGTGTGCTTGCGTGAAACAAATTTTTCTTTCAATGTGAGATCATTTTCCGCGGTCCTGCCGATTGTGATTTCAGGCTTATCTAAAGGGAATTTTTTTATAAAACCATCGATATAGAAAAGCAAGTATTTCATAAAAACGATTATAACATGAATTCTTTTTTATAAAAACCCTATTTCTTAAAAAAAGTATGAACCCGGTTCACAGTCGGTTCATAGTTAGTTCATACGGTTCATAGGAACTTCGGGGAATTTGCTCTGAAAAATTCGGAAGCAAGGGTTCCAGTCCCCGGCTGCCGCCCGCGAAAACCTTGGAATAGAGAGGAAAGAGCCGGCATCCGGATGACAGTGACATTTGTTTTCAACTTTGGCATCAAAATTGCTACCTAATTTGCATAGGTACTAAAGTGCAATGGGAGATCAATTAAGGAGGGGGAGAGATGATAGTATCCAGGTAGGCCTGGGGGGAAGCAGCGTCAAGCCGCGACCCCCAGGGCTTTACCACCATGAAAGAACAATTAGCATTTAAGCAATTAGCAATTAGCATCCGACAAAATCCACGGCTAATTTTGCAATGCTTTACGATTTTTTATTATTTCCTTGATCTTGCCGTTATGATACCTTTCGCTATTATTGCGCAGAGTTGTTCACATTCATCGATTACACTTTCGATCCTATTAGAATTGGTCATTTTAGATCTACGAATTAAAGTTAACCAATAACGAGATTCTTTCAATTCCTTTAGGGTAACACTCATCTTATGAATAAAATCCGCTCTTGATTGAGCTCCACGAGCCTCCTCATAATTGGCACCGGGTGACGTACCTGATCTTAAAAGTGTATTAGGGGCAAGCAGTACCGGGATGGTAGTGGGAGAGTAAAAATGTACACACAGGATTATCTGCGCTTTATGAGATGTGAGACTTGCGAGAAACATAAAAAAAGCATGGTTAAGTTGAGAAAGGCGGTGTTATCGGATTTAATAAAGAGAGCCGCCAGGGTATCGGGAAAAGAATCCGGGACCAGTGGTATCGAGCGGATCGGTGTGAGTTTGAAGAACTTCTTGCATGAAGTCATCGTTTACTTGAGGCAAGAGGGTATGTTGAAATATTTTCTTCCTGAGATACCCGGTATCGGTGAGATCAGCCGAGAGGTAGAAGCAGTAGAGCAAAAGAGATCGAAGTTGAGAATTCGCACAGTAGGTTCGATTTATCGTGAGGGCAGGTATGTGATGGTCGGGGACAAGACTGTTCAAAAGCGGGCTGACTGGTCATCCGCCGCTGGTTGTGAAAAGCGGTTCAGTTATTTGTCGATGGACGGTGAATTTTTCAAAAAGGAGTATACCCGTGTGCCCCGCATTCGCATGACGGGAAAATGGCTTGCAGATTACGGTTTTGAGCCGGGCAAAAAGTATGCCGTTTATCCTGGTGATAGGCAATTAATTTTGAGGGAAGTGGGGCTTTGTCTTAAGGATGGTCCCCTGGAGCCAAGGAGGTAGTTGAAATGATAAAAGACTCATCGGTTACGATCAGGGTTGTGTGTACAGTGGATACTGGAAGGTCTGAAAACGCGCAGAAGGTCACATTATTGTATAAAAAAGATGTAGGAATAAAAAATGGATAAGAAAATGACTTTCTTTTTTTCAGATTTTGTGGTATATAAAAACGGGAATTCTAATTGTCGTCGACCGAGAATTCTAGTTGTCGTTGATCATTCAAAATTCATAAATGAGATTGATCAATATTTTGGTGAAATAAAACTTGATTCAATAAAGAAGGAACAGGAATTTACCAAACAGCAAAGGTTCACTTTAGAAACGGAATTGGAGGCCATTTTTCAAAAGGGGATAAGAAACGGTGTGCCCAGAAACCAGTTAATTTACAATGTTTACTATAATTACAACGTTACCATGAAGAAATAGGAGAATATCTGGGGAGGCACTATGCAACTATAAGCAGAATAATTAAACGGCAAGAAATGAATCAAAAAAAGTCATAAAACAAGACTTGACCCCATCCTTCCCGTCGTTGATCAAGGCAACAGGGTGTCCGAGAATTAAAATAAATCCAAAAAAATGGGCGAAGGCCCTTCGCCCCTACATGAAAAGTCCTGTATTGTAGGGGGCAAACGGCGGTTTGCCCACACGAGCAATTTATCAAATCTTGAATTCTCGGAGACCTAACCCCGACAGCTCGTGGTGACACCCAAAGGGGGGCAAGACCAAATTTTCTCCCTTTTTCTTCTTACGTGTAGTCTTTTATTTGGCGGATGAATTCATCGATGTCTTTCAAGTGATCTAAAAGCTCGTAGAGTTTTTCGATCTTTATCGCCTTATATTCGTGAGATAGTAAGTTCCTCAGCCCCACCATGCCGATGAGTTTGGTTTCCAGTTCTTCATTTATATAGTTGAATTTTTGCAAAAGTTCGATGCATTCCCGGTAGGTTCCCGGGTTCCCCAGGTTGTATTTACTCACTAAGTGGCAGGAAATATCGATGATGATCTGGATCGATTCCAGGAAACCATATTTGAGCGCCCATCCCGTGGATTTCCCTTTTTTTATCTCTTCGATTTTGTGTTTCTCTTTAAAAAGAGCCAATTCAGTCAAGTTTTCTTCCAGTAGTTTTAACCGGTCAAGCATAGTTTCTCTCCCCGAAAGCGCCTGTTTCTATACGTCTATGGAGCGCCTTATCCACCATATCGATCAAAGGTTTGGCGTCTAAATAATAGAGAAAAACATTTGTCTTAAAGTTAACGAAACTATCTTCATCTTTTGTAAACAGGAGTTTTGCCGAAGAGATAACCCGGAAAGCGAATCCGGGTTTTTCTTTATAGAGGTTGTTTAGGAGCAGCAGGTCTACTTTTTTTCCCACGATTTTTTCTAATTCCGAGGTGATTTTCCCTAATTCCAGTAAAGGGATTTCGTTTTTCGCATAGATCCCGATATCCACGTCGCTCAGCCGGTGGATTTTTCCTGTGGCGGTAGAGCCGAAGATAAGGGCAAAGACGATGCAGTCGAATTTTTTTAATAGGGCGGTTATTTTTTGAAAATCGACTGTTTTATTCATATATGCTCCATGGTTAATATAAACCTTTTCGGTAGTTCTGTCAACAAAGGTGTTATATTTTTATCCTTTTGGGTAAAGGAATAACCGGTTTACACCTTTGCGGTTATGCCGGGTAACGCAAAACCGGCGTAGGCCCTTCGTCTCGAACTTGTAAGTAATCCTTACAAGTTGCCTTTTCAAAAAACTCCCCCTCGTTATAAATAGTTCTAATATGAATCGTGATATTTTGTGACGTAGTCTGAAAAAGTTCAGCCAGCGCTGCCTGTGTCAGCCATACGGTCTCATCCTCTAAACGAACGTCGATACGGGTATCCCCGTTTGGCGTCTGATACATCAAAATACCGGCTTCTTTTTTTATCATTTCTTTGCCCTTTTCTCGCATATCATTTCCTCATCAAACTGGATTATAACAAATAACGCCTCAAATTGGAAATTTTGTTCCCAGTGTGGAAATGTTGCAATGCAAGACTTGACCCCCAAGATTAGATATTTCAAAAGGAGACCAGGGCGGGCAAGACCCGTGATGAGATCATACATAGTACCTATTATAAATATGATTTTACACAGAAGGCCATCGGGAAATATTTAGGGCTGCACTATACCACAATTAGTCGGGCTATTAAACGATATGAAAGAGGCCGGAAAAGCCAAAAGGAGAATACTATCGTAAATTAATAATTGCTGAAAACGCTAAAATTCAAGACCTGACCCCCAGGGTTTGGCAAAATATTTTTTTGCATGTCTGGAAACACTTTGATACAAAGCGTTTCCAGGCCAAAAAAATATTTTCAACTTTTAAAACTTTTTGGTTCCGGCTCGTCCGGGTTGTGGACAGGCTAAAAACATTGACTCCTGGTATTCTCACATTAATGTTGATCGGTCTGCAGCCGAGCGTATGAAATCCCGATGGCGGAACGCTTAAGCATTGCCAAGAGTTAGAATTGCAAAAAAATAAAAAAAACCAGTCTACCCTCTTGACATTGCACTTCTAATGAGCGTCCCCCTTTTTTTCTTTTTTCATAATAGAAATCATGTAGCCGTAAACAGAAGTAATCATTCCCCTGACCGTTCCGCTTTGAGCAATATTTTCATATTTATCCACAAAATTTTGGCACTCTTTTAGTTTTTGCTCACTACTCATTTCGGATGATTCCAGGTCCCCCCGAAGCGTTCTGAAAGCAGACTTCATTTCTCTTACCGGGATATCATCAAGATAGAAAACAAACTCCCCGCCTTCATTTTCAATCACTTTAAAATGACCCCCAATAGGTTTTTGTTTATACTTTTCCGTTAGATTTCTCCTAACCTTCGAAATAATCTCGGAGGCTACGAGATATTTTTTTTTGTTTTCTTTAAGGAAGTCACGGAATACGGTGACAAAGGAGCCTGAATTGGCACCTTTTCGACCGGCTGTTAGTAGTTGCCTGGATTTTTTATTTTCCAATGGCAAAAAAGAAACCGATCCTTTATGTTTATAGACGTCCTCACTGTTAAACATGGCATCAATCACAATAAATATATGAGCAGTTCGGGATTTCCTCATTACACCTCTTATTATTTCCTGGCCAATTTTAAAACCACTTTTTTTTATTAATTCGGAATCATCAAGGTGTTTTCTATTCTTTCTCGTTATATCTACTCCAACATCCGATGGTAACCAGTAAGATATTCCTAATACATCATCTATATAACCATGCCCACTGAAATAGATGAATAAACCCTTATCCTGTGCTAATTTCGCTGTAAGAGCACGGAGTACAGACTCAATTTGAAAGTGCGTGGCCTCCTCATTATAAAGCTCGATAATATTGGTAGATTTAAAAGAGTATTTCTCAATCAATATCTCTCTAAGTGCTCTAACATCACGAGTTGCATTGTCCATCGATCCGATTTCTCTATATTTATCAATTCCGATTAATAACGCAAATTGTTTGTCGGGAATAAAGCCCCCGCCACTTCCTACACCCCCTACTTCGTCCGCAAAATCACCAATAGTGACGTTAACTGTTGTAGGAGCAAATAAATTAGACAAAAAAACTCCAAGAATATATACACCTAAAACACTAATTTTAATTATTTTCCAAAACTTTAACATGTCAATCTTTCTCCTAAATTCAATCTTTAATATCTGTTTTTATAAGGATTAAATTACCATCAAATTTTATTTTATTTCGCTCCAACAGATAGGGTAGGTTATTGTCTATACGTAACATATAGTCAACACCCTCACTTTGCAAAGACCTTTTCACGGTATTCTTTTCAAAATGGATAATTAATTTTAATTTTTCTGCTCCTTGAACAGCCAATCCTTCTAACCGGATGTCTATAAAATCATATTCTAAACTAAATCGAATATTAGCCTGTTTTCTTAGATCAACCGTTGCATTGGATTTTCCCGGCGGAAATTTTACTTCGATGTGCTTATCCTTATCTGTCTTGTAATAAACAGTGGGTTTATTTTGATGAGGAATTGTCTTGCTTGTTTTCATAATAATAAAAACAAGAATGGCAGCAAGCATGAAAATGATAACTGTAATGCTGAGATTCCGCCAGTTTTTCCTTTTAACTCGCGGCTCATTACTACTGTCATCAATTCCTGGTTCTAACGATTTCAGGTCAATCCAAAATTCCTCTACATCTTGATATCTGTTGCTGGGGTCTTTTGCCATTGCTTTTTCAACAATTTTTTCAATCCCTTCCGGGAGAATGGAATTTTTCTCTCTTATATTAGGCACGGGTGCATGCAATTGCATTCTGAAAATTTCGTTTCTTGAGACACTTTGGAATGGCAATTCCCCAGTAAGAAGCTTGAACAATACTACTCCATAGGAGTAGATGTCGGTAGCCGGACTAACTTTACAGCGATAATCGATTTGTTCAGGTGCCATATAGCTGGGAGTTCCGATTAGAATCCCGGTATCAGTCAATTGCATTTCATTTACAAGGTCCTTGGCAATTCCGAAATCAATTAAAACCACCCGCCCTGCTTTCTCTTCGACCATTATATTCTGGGGCTTTATATCACGGTGTACAATGCCTTGCTTATGAACTGTTGAAAGTGCGGACAATACGCTTTTGGATATTTGTATAACATTTTTGAAATCCATGGGCATATTATCCTTTATTAAATCCGATAAGCTTTTCCCTTTAATATAGGGCATTGTAAAGTAAGGGACTGTTTTACTACCTTTTCCATCTTTAATTACATCCACATCATAGATCGGAACGATATTAGGGTGGTGAACTAATTTCCGTATTGTCCTTGCTTCATTAAGGAATCTTTTAATAATCTTTGCCTCACATAGTTTCACATCCAACAATTTAAGGGCATGTTCCTCAAAAGAGTAGCGATGATAGACGAGAAACACATAAGCAAATCCTCCTCTCCCTAAAGTTTTAATGTACCTGTATTTGTCCCCTAAATTCCTGGCAACTAAATTCTGAACTGTATCATTTTCATGAAAATCAGGCATTCTATTTCATCCTTGCTTCAAAGATGCTCTCTCTTGGTTTCGCTCTCACTTATGAGTAAATTTTGTCTCTATCGTATAAAAAAACGATTGTTTGATAGGAGGAACAACTTCTTTCTCTTCAATCCTATTAATCTGAGGCAAGTCTCTCCCAGTATAAGCTCCATTCTTAATAATAGCCTCCAAACGTGGATAACGTTTGCTTGTAAAAACAAAATGAAATGACTCAATGCCTGGTTTTTCGTCAAAATTATACCCACCTATGACAATTGTGTTTTGAGAAACCGATTGATCAGTTTTGAGAGATGTTTTTGGGTTTATAGCAGTAGCCCTTTGAATCTCCGTTAAAGGAGGCATTAAATCGTTTGGGATCAGATAATCTCCATTCATAACAGCATTTCGTGTCCCCGGGAATAAATTAATTATATTACCAAACCTGTCCTCCAGGTACGCCAAAAAATACCCCCCCGGTTCATTTAATTGAATCTCAAACCAGATAATTCCTCCGCTTTCAACTACCGAATTATTTGAGATAATCTTTCGCTTCACAAAACCAGGGGCCTTGTAATAAATATTTGATACTTTAAGTTTTTTTATTTCCACATCCGGTGGTTTTATTTCAATAAGATTTACAGTTTTTTTGCTACTTTGCCGAGGATAGTGTGTCAAAAACTTCTCAGCAGAAATTTTGTATGTATCTACAAAGGCAAGCAGCCTGCTGTTCTTAACAGTAAATATCCTACCACCAATGCTGATGGTATCGTTTTTCCGGTTTACATTTAAAAAAACTTCAAAAATAGCATTCTCCGTGCCGGTCAATCCCAAACGCTGCCGATATTTTCTGTTTAAATAATTCTTTTTGGTTTTTGCAACAAAGTTTTTAAGTTTCATGGTATCGAAACAAAGAAGATTTACCTTTTCCAACAATTCCTGTCGATGTTCAAAAGCACTCCCCATAGAATTGGATAACCGTTTGTATATTTCAAGCCTTAAAGGGTCCCTGAATTCCCCCAGATAATATCCTCTATTCATATCCGGGCGATTAAACTGGAGGAGTACCAATAATTTTCGTTCATTTATCCCCAGTTCCTTCCAATCGTCACCTTTAATTATTTTGCTCATAATTTCGATGTAATCGACTATCACGGTTCCCAATCGATTCATCCTATCATCCAGGTTTTTTCCAGCATCAATTAATTTTTGATTTTTAACATACCGTTTAAGGGAATCATCGACGGAGAAAAGACAGTAAGAAAACAAAACAGTTATCAACATTACAATGGCGCTAAATCTGATTAACATATTTGCCTCCAATTCTCGCTTTTAATCGTTCTAAAAAAAAATAAAAAAGTTATAAGCTACCGCCCTTAGAGGATATTTCGAGAGAACTACCCTCTGTAGCTCTGCTGATTCGGATTCTATATTATTAAGCAATTCCGGGTTCTCAGGTAGATTTTATTATACCAAATCAGGAAAAAAAATGCAACTGTTTTTGAAGAAAAAAAAGGGTTCGGTGCGTTGGGATGTCGGAATGTTTGCGAAAAAAAGTGATCCCAAAGGTTAACATGCAAGACCTGACCCCGATAATTTATCCGCCCTCCTTGTAATAGTTAAGCTGCCCTCCTCTTCCTGTTGGATTAATCCTTTCTAAAAAACTAAAAAAGATCGAAAAAAAACGCCACAAACCCTGGACTCTAATTTTAAAGTATGCGATAATATATGT
>JAGLSW010000646.1 GCA_023135565.1 Candidatus Aminicenantota bacterium
AAACTTTTTCAAAAGTTTGGCCCCCGGCAGGGCCGCCGGAGGCAAGTAATCGGATGATAACATGATATATAGAATAACATCTCGATCGAATCAAAAAGTAAAAGAACTGCTAAAAGAGAGAGACAGGGACGACTGTTTTATTTTTGAAGGTGAAAAGTTAGTCAGGGACATCTTGAAGCGGGATATGGAAACCTGGAAACTGATAGTCAACAGTAAAAAAGAAGACGAATTAGACATTTCGGGAAAAACCATCCATGAGACCTGGTATGTTAATGAAACTGTGCTCAAGAAAATCTCGTCTTTGAAAGATACTCCCGATTTTATCGCTGTGTTAAAAATAAAAAAACGCAGAGTTAACCTGAACAAAGACAGGATCATCGTTGTGTTGGATAATGTCCAGGACCCGGGCAATGCCGGTAGTATTTTCAGGTGCGCCGCCGCCTTCGGCATCGACTCCATTGCCCTGACCGGCGCCTGTGTCAAACCCAACAACCCCCGTTTTTTAAGAGCAGCCCAGGCGTCCTTTTTCGAGGTGGATTTCCAGGGATTTGCGGATATCGACACCCTGATAAAAAAAGCGACGGCGAAAAATTATAATATTTATTTAACCTCTTCCAGGTCGATGAAACGCTCAACCGTGCCGGGCGAGGTAAAGTTCCCCTGCCTGCTGGTTTTCGGCAATGAGGGGCAGGGTTTGGATGAGGAGTTGTTTACCCGCTTCCCGGCGTTGACTATTCCCCAGGAAAAGAGTGTAGAATCGCTGAATGTGGGTGTCAGCGCCTGCATCATCATGTACGAGATGACGAAAGAAGATATAAGGTGAGTTATAACTCAGCTCTTTCGAGCGCCTCTCATCGTTCATAATTCATAGTTCATAACTCAGTTCACTCGACCTGCACTTCTCCATCTAAAATGAGTGTGCGGCGGCTTTCGTCCGGGAAAATCACATCCAACCGGCTGCATACGATAGGATTCCCTTTGGCATAGACAATATCCAGGTGTATCACGTTTTCTTTAGAATTGAAAGCTTCCACGCCAACCTTGCCGCCTAAATGATCGCTGCGGCCATAAGCCCAATGAAATCCGGTTTTCTCATCTTCCAGCACATTGCCCGTCACCCTGGCTTTGTCATTTATACCGATGGCAAACTCGGCGATATTGCACCAACCGGGGTCTTCCTTGAATTTGCCGCGTAACTCCGCCGTGGCGTCGCTGTCACCCAACACATCCACCACGCGGTTGTTTTTTATCACGTATACTCTCACTTCGTCGCCTATTTTCTCAGGCAGTTCGCCATTGGTGCCGCTGTCTTCGGCTTCGTTGGGGACGCAGTAAACTTCGCCGGCCGGTAGATTCGATACGGCCAGTTCAGTGCCGCCCCGTTCCGGGTGCAGGATGCCGTCGTCGGTCTGCGCCGGGCTGCCGTCTTTTATATCGAAGTAACATTTGTGCCCGCTGGAAAACTCTACCTCGGCAGCGATTGCTCTTTCAACTATTTTTTCTATAATTTTACCTTTGCGGGAGATTGAACTGTAATCAGCCGATAAGCCTGATTCTTCCATGAATTTCGCTGCGCCGGGCATAGAACCGACCCGCAGTTTGGGGATTTTTTTGGTTTTGTAGTACAGTGGGGCGGTAGCGGAAAATTCCGGCATGGCCAGCAGTATAGTAGAGTTGTTGATTACCTCGTCAAGATTCGTCTCTTGGTCCGCCATCCAACAGGACTCCGGTAGATCGGCGTTACCGCTGCCCGTGGCATTATAGGTAACCGAAGGATTGACAGTGAGGTTCCAGTTACCGGCTTTATCCGCCAGCGCCTGTCTCCACTCTTCTGCCATTTTGCGCCGTTCCCGCCATTCGTCGTTATCGGCGATCCGGCCATGGGGAAGATCGTACATGATCGTTACTATTTCGTCTTCACCGGGTTTGAAAATATCCTCGAAAAATTTGCTGAGATCAAAAGCCATTATTTCCTCCTTTTATTACAACAGTTTTACTATTTCCTGTTTTTCTATCAATTTTGCCTCCGGCGGCCAAAAACCCTTTTGAAAAAGGGTTTCTGGACTTCCCAAAACTTTTCATGAGCGATACGTACAGGAAAAAATTTAGCCGAATTACGTAGGCTGCACAGGGCTTTTCGCATTTTGATGGGAATTTCGGAAAAACCGGGCAGATTTATTTTTCAACTTTTCCTTTTACGTTTTTGATGGAGACGGAACCGCTGCCGGCGCTTTTTATGTAGACATCTTTTGCTACGCCGTCGATATAGATGCCGCCCGAACCGTCATCAACCACTACCGAACCGCCGATTTCATATATCTTGATGTCACCGGAACTGTCCTCGACATCCACGTCACCACCGATGTTTTTTACTTTGATCTCACCGGAACTGTCGTCGACTTTGACGTTCCCTTTTACTTTTTTAACGTCTATTTCGCCGGAACCGTCGTCGATTTTCACATTTCCCGAAACCCCTTCTATATCGATCTCACCGGAACCGTCTTCGATTTCAAGGTCGCCGTTTATGTCTTCTACTTCGATAGAACCGGAGCCGTCTTCGATTTCCACATCCGCGCCGATCCCTTCAACAGCGATGGAGCCGGAACCGTCGTCGATATCTAAGCTCATATCCCGGGGCATCCTTACATCTAAGTTGACCTGCACCGATTTCCTTTTCCCGAAGATGGAAGAAAGAGATTTGACCTCGCTTACAAGTTCGGCTTTAGCGCCCTTTTTTTTCAGGGTCAGGGTGATTTTATCTTTGATGAAAAAGTCGATTTCGTCTTTGTCCAACCCTTTGATCACGATGGTGGCTTCGACTTCGATCTGCTTTAAACCCTCTTTGCCTTTAACTTTTAGATAACCTGAGCCGCATTCGATTTCCAGGGTTTTGATCCCTGCTGCCGATAGGGTCAGCTCTTTTTTCCTCTCACTGGTAATCCCCAACAGGGAAACCGCCGCGAACAACAAAATAATTACGATACTTCTAAACTTCATATGTTACCTCCAAAATTTTAATTTTTTTTTTGCCTTATAAGTTATTAACGAAAGGGGAGGTAAAATAGTTTCAAAAAAAATCAAGCCCCCGGCGGGGGCGCCTTTACTTTTCTTTATTTACGTCGCCTACTAATATTGCGCCCTCTTCCACTACCAGCAGTTTCGATTTTATATTGCCGAAATACCTGCCGCTGGGCAAAAGCTCTACCTTGTGGGAAGCGGTAATATTTCCTTTTGCCGTACCGAAAATTCTTACGGCGTTGGCTTCCATGTCGGCGTTTACACTGCCGGTCTCTCCTATGGTCAATGTGTTAGCGACCTTGATGCTGCCTTCTACATTTCCTGAGATGGTCACATCTTCTTCGGATTTTAACTCGCCTTTAATTTTCATGGTGACACCCACCATGGACCCGCCTGTGGATGCGGAGGAATTGCTCGCTCTAACACCGCTAAAACCATCTGCCGCCTTATCTTCTTTTTTGCTTGCTTTAAAAGCCATTTTTTACTCCTCGGACAATATTTTCGCTGCTCGCAATAATATATTATCATATAGAAAGAGATTTCGTCAACCGCTTAATTAATTTTTATTTGGGCTTTGCCTTTTTTTTCCACCACCTGGCCGATCAAATAATATTTCTCGTCAAGGGAGTTCAAAGTCTTCTCCACTTTCGACAGGTCTTCACTGTCGATGATCAATACCATGCCGATACCCATATTAAATACCCGGTATCTCTCCTGCTCGCCGACTTTCCCGGCGTCGCAGAGAAAATTAAAAATTTCCGGTACAGGCCAGATTCTCTCAACCTGGACCGCTGTGTTTTCGGGCAGGGTGCGGGGAATATTATCTATAAAACCGCCGCCGGTAATATGCGCCATGCCTTTGATGAGATCACGGTTTACCAGTTCTACTGCCGGTTTCAGGTAGGAACGGTGCACTGCCAGCAGTTCTTCGCCTATGCTGCGGGGCAAACCTTCAACCAGGCTGTCTACTTTTAATTTTAACTTTTTAAAAAAGATGTGCCGCGCTAAGGAATATCCGTTAGTGTGAAGCCCGGTAGAGGGCAGCCCCACTAAAAGGTCGCCTTTTTTGATTTTTTTACCGTCAACGATTTTCTTTTTATCCACTAAACCTACGATAAAACCGGCCAGATCATACTCGTTTTTTTTATAAAAACCGGGCATTTCGGCGGTTTCACCGCCTAAGAGGACAAAATCGTTCTCGACACAACCTTCCAAAATACCGGACACGATGTCTGAAACAGTATCGGGTTTTACTTTCCCGGCTGCGATGTAATCCAGGAAAAACAGCGGTTTTGCTCCATATACCAGGATATCGTTAACACAGTGATTGACTAAATCCTGGCCGACGGTGTTATGTTTCCCCATCAAAAAAGCGATCTTCAGTTTGGTGCCTACGCCGTCCGCGGAAGAAACCAGCACCGGGTGTTCCAGGTCCTGTTTGAGAGGGAAAAAACCGCTGAACTTGCCGATTTCCTTGACGCCTAAGCCTTTGACCATGGCCTTTATTTTTTTGACTGCTTCATTTCCTTTGTCGATATCGACGCCTGCTTTTGCGTAAACGCTTTTAGCCAATTTTTGCCTCCTGGCTGCAAACCCTGCTGTTTATTTTTTTTTCTACTGCCGTTTCCTGCCCTGCCGAAACCGCGGCAAAGCCCATCAACAAAACAAAAACAGGCAGTAAAAATCTTTTTTTCATAGTTTTTCCTCCTAAAAGGTAATTGTAAAGAAATTTTGAATAAAAGTCAATATTGACTTAGCGGTCATTTTATGGTATAAACTGTAGATATTTCAATAAGCGGACGGCGTCCGCACCCTATGAGTGGCCTGGGAAATAAATTTACGACCAGGTTGACCAAAAAGTTTGTTTTTTAGCAAACTTTCACGGGGTATTAGTGAAAAAGGAGTAAAAGAATGTTTGCAATTCTTGAAACCGGCAGTAAACAGTATAGAGTCGAAGAAGGCGATGTACTGGAAGTAGAGTTATTAGAAGAAAATAGGATATCGGAAGCAAAAAGCGTTGATTTCGACAGTGTGCTCCTGGTCGCGGATGCCAATGTACACATCGGGCAGCCTTTTGTTGAGAACGCCTATATCAAGGCGAAAGTTCTCGAAGAAATTAAAGCCCCTAAGATCATTGTTTTTAAGAAAAAATCGAAAAAACAATACAGGAAGACCCGGGGCCACAGGCAGAAACTTCTTCGTATCCAAATAGAAAAAATCGGGATAGGCGCCGCGAAAGAGGCGGCACCGGAAGCTGAGGCGGAAATAAAACCTAAAGCCGCGGCGGAACCCAAGACTGAGCCGAAACCGAAAATCGAAGCAAAGCCGAAAGCAGAACCGAAACCGAAAACCCCGGCAAAAGAAAAAGTAGCAGCCAAACCGAAAGCCGAAGCCAAACCGAAAGCCGCGGCAAAGCCGAAAGCGGCAGCGAAAGACAAAGTAGAAAAAAAAGAAGCAAAGCCGAAAGCTAAAGCTGCACCGAAAGCCAAAGCCGCAGCAAAACCCAAAGCTGAGTCGAAACCCAAAGCCGCGGCAAAAAAGGAAGCAAAGCCGAAAAAAGAAACTAAGAAAGAGGAGACAGAGTAATGGCACATAAAAAATCAGGTGGAAGTGCAAAAAATGGTCGCGATAGTGTCTCTAAGAGATTAGGCGTAAAAAAATACGGCGGCGAGCAAATTAATGCCGGCTCGATTATCGTGAGACAGAGAGGCACTAAGTTTAAACCCGGCAAAAACGTCGGTATCGGCAAAGACGACACATTATTTGCCCTGGCCACCGGGTTTGTAAAATTTACACATAAACAAAATAGGAAATTTGTTGAGGTTCTACCGGCTTAAGCCATTATATGGCGGTATAAATCAAAATGGCCGGCTCATGCCGTCCCCACCGGCAGGTGGAATTCTATTTCCGGCAGCGATGTTGGAGAAACTTGATTATAGTATTTTTTCGATAGGGACTTCTTTTTTTTTTCGACGGGTAGGAGCAGAGCAGTTTACAGGATTTTCGGAACAGGGATGAGTACGAGGCGGGTGGCGCCGGACGTTGGGCTGAGAAATTTTTCCCCGGGTATGGATATATAATGTTTGTTGACAGCGCTGTGGTTACTTTTATCGCCGGAAAAGGCGGAGACGGGTGTGTCAGTTTTAGAAGGGAAAAATATATCCCAAAAGGCGGACCCGACGGTGCCGGCGGCGGCAACGGCGGCAGCGTTATCCTGATCAGTAAAAAAAGCAATAACTCATTGATGGATTTTAAATATAGAAGTATCATAAAAGCGGAGAAAGGGAAACCCGGCAGCGGTAGCAACAAAATAGGGCGCCGGGGCAAAGACGAGATCGTCGTTGTCCCGCCCGGCACAGTGGTGAAAACCTATCCTGATGAGAAACCGGTATTCGATTTTAGCAAAGAAGGTATGGAATTCATCGTGGCAAAAGGTGGCAAAGGAGGCCGCGGCAACGCCTCTTTTAAATCTTCCGTCAATAGGGCGCCGAAATTTGCCCGTAGCGGGGAAGAAGGCGAGACCATCAAGGTAATCCTGGAATTAAAACTGATTGCTTTTGCCGGTTTAGTGGGTCTGCCCAATGCCGGTAAATCCACGTTGATCTCAAAAATCAGCGGGGCCAAACCTAAAATCGCCGCTTATCCTTTTACCACCCTGACACCCAACTTAGGCGTGGTGTACAAAGGTTACGACAGCTTAGTGGTGGCCGATATCCCCGGGATTATAGAGGGCGCGCATAAAGGCGAAGGCATGGGCATCGATTTTCTCAAGCATATCGAAAGGAACAGGGTTTTGATATTTTTGTTAGATGTATCCGGTTACGCGCAGCCCGGCCCGCTTAAGACATTTGAAATTCTCCGGGATGAATTAAAATCCTATAAAACCAACCTGACCCGCAAGAGGTATTTTGTAGTGGGCAATAAGATCGACCTGCTGGAAAAAAAAGACGGGGAAGTGAAGGAATTAGAAGATTATTGTGCCCGGGAGGGGATACCTTACATAGAGATATCCGCCCTTAAGGGGATTAATTTAGAAAAGTTCAAGGAACTATTGTTCGAGTTATATCATGAAGGATAGAGTCGGATTATTAGGCGGCACTTTTAACCCGGTGCACTTAGGCCATGTAGATTTAGGCGTAAAAATACAGGCCGCTTTCAGTTTGCAGCGGGTGCTTTATATCCTGTCGGCCAGACCGCCGCACAAGGAAGGAACAGAGATTGTTCCCGCCCCCCTGCGGCTGCGCATGTTGAGCGAAGCGCTGGCGTCTCATCCGCAGCTTGTGCCCAGCGACATCGAAATGAAACGGCACAGCTATTCCTGGACTTACCTGACCATGAACGAACTGCGCCGTATATACCCTGGGGATTCTTTTTATTTTATTTCCGGCAGTGAAGGATTTCTTAAGATAAGAACCTGGAAAAATTACAAAGAGCTGCTCGATACCCTTTCTTTTATAGTGGTGTTAAGGAAAGCCGGTCATAAAGAAAAAGTGAGTAATTTGCTGCGAGAAGAGGGCGTGGAACCTTGTTTCGATATGGAAGTTAGGGCGGAAACGCCTATGATATATATTTATACATATGAATCGGATAAGCTTTTTATCTCCTCTACCCTGATAAGGAAGCGGAGAAAGTTATCCGCGGATATAGACCTCCTGGTGCACCCGGAGGTAAAAAAAATTATCCTGGAGAATAGATTATATGAAGAGCGAGGAATTTGAAGCTGTAACGCAGGATTTGAAAAGCAGGAAAATCCCGGCTGCCGTTAAGTGTGCCGTAAGCGCCATGTTGGATAAAAAGGCTGAGAAAGTAGTTGTTTTAAAGTTAAAAGGCCTCAATGATATTACCGATTATATGGTGATTTGCCATGGCAATTCGGCGCGGCAGAACAGCGCTGCTGCCGGTGAGGTGCAGCGGAAATTAAGAAAGGGATTTAAGCTCAAGCCTTTCAGCGTGGAAGGTGAACGGCAGTCGGAGTGGATATTGATCGATTATATCGATTTTATAGTCCACATATTTCTACCGGAAAGCAGGGCAAAATATTCCTTAGAAAAGTTGTGGATGGATGCCAAAAGATACGATTTTTTCATTGATTAAGAATCTCAAAGACGGGAAATCTTTAGAGATTAAAGAGAAGATGCAGCGGATTGCCGATTTCAGCACCAATTTGTTGATTTTCGGTGAAACCGGTGTAGGTAAAGATTTCTGGGTAGATTATCTTTTTGAGGTGAGCAAATATGAGAAGATGGTTAACCTTAATTGCGGCGATGTACCGGAGCATCTTTTAGAGAGCGAGTGGTTCGGTTATAAGAAAGGCGCTTTTACCGGTGCCGACCGGGATTATGAAGGCAGGTGGAAGAGGGCGCACCAGGGTATTTTGTTTTTAAACCAGGTGGACTTATTGAGTTTAAATTTGCAGTCGAAGCTGCTGCGTATCATCGAGAGGAAGAAGTATTTTCCTTTAGGATCGAACCGGGAGATAGATATCGACGTCCGCTTTATTTTTTCAGCCGACGCCGATATCGAGCACAAAGTTAGGCAGGGTGAGTTCAGGCAGGACCTTTATTACCGTATGTCGTCTTACAGTGTGTTTATCCCGGCTTTAAGGGATAGGAAAAAGGATATCCTGCCGTTAATTAATTTTTTTGCCGGGGGCAAGCAGTTGGCTGTCGATTTAAGCAAAAAGGCTGTCAGGATGCTTTTAGATTATCCCTGGCGCGGCAATATTCGGGAGGTTGAGAATTTTGTTACCAATATTTCGATAGTGAAGCAGGAGCTGCGGGATGAGGACGTTTATGGGCTGCTGAAGACTGCCGGGGATTTTTTGGAAGCGGTAAAGACCACGGAGATGTCTTTAGCCGGGTTGGAGTGGGCGTACATCGAGTACTTGCTGCGGAAGTACAAAAAGAAGAGTGTAGTAGCGAAGATCCTGGATATTTCGCGCAAGTCGTTGTATGACAGGATAAAGCGCCACACCCCCCCGGCGGGGAGCCGCGGCTCCGCCGCAAAAGTCAGCGTGTGAGCGCTTTTGATTCTAAGCTATAAAAAGTTTTGATCAAACTTTTACAAAAGTTTGGCTCCCGGCAGGGCCGCCGGAGGCATTATAAAAAATGAATAAAATCGGATTAATTTGTGTCGGTGAATTGAAGTTCAAGGAGTTGAAGGAGCTTGAGAAAAAATACCTACAAAAAATCGGCCGTTTTATGAAGCTGCAGCCGGTGATATTAAAAGACCTTAATATCCGTGACGAAGCAGCCAAAAAGAAAAAAGAAGGGCAAATGATGTTGGAACAATTAGACAAAGGGGATTTTGTCATCGCATTGGATGAGAAAGGCAAGAAGCTTGATTCTATTGCGTTTTCGCGGTTTTTATCGGACAAATTATCTTATTTTCCCGGCAGGATTATTTTTTTGATTGGGGGTTTTGCCGGGTTAGCCGGGTTATTGGACAGTCGTATAAATCTCAAATTATCTTTTTCAGAGATGACCTTTGCGCATGATATATTCAGGGTGCTTTTTCTCGAGCAGTTGTACCGCGCTTTCACTATCATGAAAGGCATCAAATACCACAGGTAGGGGGAAAATCACAAATCCCCGGTGCCCCTGCCGGGAAGAAATAGTCTACCGAAAAGTTAGATAAATTTTAGAAATTTCAATTTTTATGTGACGAAAGATAAAATTTGTTATATAATAGCAGCGGAGGTTGCAAAAATGAGACAACCGGTAAACAGGTTAACGAATCTTCAGTTAGAGCTAATTAAACTTTTCAATTACAATCTAAATGAAAAACAGCTCCTGGAAGTAAAAGATTTGCTGGCTAAATATTTTGCGGGAAGAGCTACCCGGGAGATGGATAAAATCTGGGAGGAGAAAGGTTTAACGAATGAAGCGATGAATACCTGGTTAAATGAACACCGGCGTACACCATCCGGATAAATATTTATGAGAATCGTTTTAGATACGAATGTAGTACTCGTTTCGATCCCAAAATTATCAAAATATAGACCCATTTTCGAAGGACTGCTCCTGAAAAAGTACACCTTAATTATAAGTAATGAAATGCTGGCAGAATATGAAGAAATTATTGCGCGGAAAACCAACGCTATTGTCGCCGAGAACATAATTAAAATGCTGATTACTTTAACCAATGTAGAAAAAACAGAAATTTATTACAGGTGGAATTTAATCGAGCCTGACATGGATGATAATAAGTTTGTAGATTGTGCGATTGCCGGGAATGCAGATTATTTAGTATCCGATGACCAGCATTTCAATGTACTGAAATCAATCGATTTCCCGGAAGTCCCATTACTAAGGGCAGAGGAATTTCTTGAAATATTAAAAAATGAAAGGGAAAATTAGCCTGTCCCTTTTTTCTCTCAAAAGTTTTTTTTGCTTACCACGAACGCACACAGTCAGAGATAGGACGAGAAAATCAGGATGTGTTGATTATTTGGCGGATTTAGACTATTATATAGATATAATGAAAACAAAATTATACTTAGATACGTCGATACCGAGCGCTTATTATGACTATTCGAAACCATTGAGGCAGCTAATAACGCAGAAATGGTTTGAAAATGAAACCCACCTCTTCGATGTCTATATTTCAGTTTTAACGATTGAAGAAATCGATCGCTTAGGCAATATAACCAGGAGGGAGAATATTAAAAATTTGATACTAAAATATAATGTTGAAATTTTACAAATTTCCGATGAGATTAAAAATTTAGCAGAGAAATATATAACGAAAGGCGCTATCCCGAAATCAGAACCGGAAGACGCTTTACATATAGCAATTGCCACAGTAAACAAAATAGAAGGACTTGCGTCCTGGAATTTTAAACACATCGTAAGTATCAACCCGATTCGGAAAATTCATGAAATAAATGGAGAGAAAGGCTATCCTTTGCTTGAGATAGGTTCATTAGAGTTATATGGAGGGTCAAAATATGGAAATTTATAAAAACGACTATACTAAAGAGGAAGATGAGATTTTATGGGAGATTCATGAGATAAGAAGAATGCTTAATGAGGATTTGAAAAAAAAAACCGTAGAGCAGATTAATAAAGAAGCTTTAGAAAAATATTCCGAATGGAAGAAACAAGCTGAAAGGATACCGGGATACGGTAAACGATAGTCCCCGTGCTTTTGTTTTCTCCCCCGAAACCTGCCGGAACTCTCCGAAAACCGCCGCGGCTTTCCGAAAACTTGCGCGGCTGTGCAGAAAATTTGCCCGGCAATTTTTTAGCCATCTATTGAAATAATAAGAATTTTCCTTTAAAATAGGGCATGGTTGGAAAATGAAAAGAGAAATATTAAGCGCTGTAATCCTGATACTCTGCTTAAGCTGCTTACTTTTTCCCGTAAAAGATGAATATTACAGGAAAGCGGCTCTTTTTAGAGTCATCAGCCACTACTGTCTATGGCCGGAAGAGGCGGGGATGAGTGACAACTCCAGCCCTTTCGTCATCGGCGTAATGGGCAGGAACCCTTTCAAAAATATCCTGGAGGAATTTTATTCCCGGCATAAAATTAAAAATAAAAAAGTAGAGATTAGGGATGTTTCATACCTAACGGGAATCCCGGGCTGCCATATCCTGTTCCTCTCAAAATCCATTAAGAAAGACCTGCTGGCAAGAGTCCTGGCGGTTACCCACAGCAGGCCGGTCCTCACCATCGGCGAAACGCCGGGCTTTGCCGAAAAAGGAGTGCTGCTTAATTTTTATATTTCAGATAACCGTATCCTTTTGGAAGTCAATGGAACGGCGCTGCGAAAATCCTCCCTGCAAATGGACCCCCTGCTCTTGAGACTGGCCAGGATCATAATGCCCATGGAGGAAAGAGAATGAAAATCATGCCTACCTTTTCAATAAAAAATAAATTAATCGCCATCATTCTTTCGGTAACGCTCCTGGCGATTGTTACCGGTTTCGGCATTATTATTAACATATACCATCAAACCTTCAAAGAAGAGATGGTGCACGGAATGCTCTCGGAATTAAAACACATTAATGAGATATGCGCCGTACACCTGCAATTAGACATGCCGGAGAGAGCAGAGGAGGACCTTAAAAAGCTGCAAACTCACCCTTCGATAAGGCAGATTGTTGTATATACCAAAGAAGGGGAAATTTTTGCCCTATTTAATAAAGATATTGAGAATAAAAAGAAAGAATCCGGGAGTGCGAATCCTTCCTGTCCGTTTCAAGAAACTCCCGCTTCACTGGATCCCGAGAGTTTGTTTAAAGGCAAATTTTTATACGTTTACTATCCCGTTATTTTTCAAAAGCAAAAATTGGGAACCATCTGCCTTAAAGCTTCGACGACTTTCCTGGAAGATAAAATCCGCAGCCATCTGTTGATCATGGTATTTGTGGCGGTAGGGTTGATCTTCCTGTGCTTTTTCCTGGCCTATGGCCTGCAATCTATCATATCCTCACCCATACTACACCTGGCTAATATATCCAGGCGGATTTCGGAAAAAGGCGATTATACCTATCGCGTCAGGAAAAAAAGGAAAGACGAAATCGGCATACTGTACGACGAATTCAATAACATGCTGGCACAAATCCAGTCAGGTAAAATAGAGAGAGAAAAAGCCGAAAAAAAATACCGGGAAATATTTGTTAATGCAGTATACGGGATTTTCCAGTCCTCGCCGGATGGCCGCCTGCTGACGGCAAACCCGGCTTTTGCCGGCATGTTGGGGTATGTGTCGCCCCGGGAAGCAGTGGGACATCTCACCGATGTAGAAAAGCAGTTGTATGTAGAACCGGGAAAACGGGACGAATTCCGGCAGTTGATCGAGGAGAAGGGAATCGTTAGAAATTTCGAAGTTAAAGCCTTTCGTAAAGACAAAAGTATTATACATATTTCCGAAACAGCCTATCCTGTTTACGACGAAAATTTTAACTTGCTTTACTATGAAGGTTTTTTTGAAGACATCTCCGAAAAACGGCGCGTCGAAGAACTAAGAATCGGCAAAGAAGCAGCCGAAAAAGCCAACCGTGCTAAGAGTGAATTCCTGGCCAATATGAGCCATGAAATCCGCACCCCCATGAACGCCATCTTAGGGTTTTCCGAATTACTCGAAAAAATAATAACCGGGGAAAAGCAGGAAAAATTCCTAAAAATCATCAAAAGCAGCAGCACAACACTGCTCCGTTTGATTAACGATATCCTCGATCTCTCTAAAATAGAGGCAGGCAAGCTGGAAATAAAATACCAGCCGGTGGAGTTATCCGCTGTATTTACGGAAATCAAAAATATGTTTTCCAAAAAGGTGGAGGAAAAAGGATTAGACTTTCAAGTGGAAATCGCCCCCTCCCTGCCCGCTGAATTGATGTTGGATGCCGTGCGGCTGCGGGAAATACTGATGAACCTAATAGGCAATGCCGTCAAGTTCACGGAGAAAGGGTATATCAAGCTGTCGGCGCATAAATCGCACACCGGGAAAGACAACCACCGGGTCGATTTGCTGTTGGCGGTGGAAGATTCTGGGAACGGCATCCCGGCGGATCAGGAAGAACTTATTTTCGATGTCTTTTGGCGGCAGGAAAGCCCGGATATTGCCGGGCCCGCCGGTACAGGCCTCGGTTTAGCCATTACCAAACGCCTGGTGGAAATGATGGGAGGCGAAATTTCCGTAGAGAGTGAAGTGGGCAAAGGCAGCATCTTTTGGGTGTTATTTAGAGATGCCGCGGTTCCTACCCCGGGAGAACGGCCCGAACCCGGGGAAGATGTTTTCTTCGATGAAGACGCGTTACGCTTCGAGAACCCGCTGGTTTTGATAGTTGACGACGTCGAGAACAACCGGGCATTGGTGCGGGAATATTTGTTATCCGCCGGCGCGGAAATTATAGAGGCGGTTAACGGCCGGGAGGCGATTCGTTATGCCGCCCAGTACAAACCCGCTGTTATTCTCATGGACATACGTATGCCGGTAATGGACGGATACGAAGCCACCCGCATCCTCAAAGAGGACAAAAAACTAAAAAAAATCCCGGTTATTGCCATCACCACATCAGCCATGAAAGGAGCCGAGCATAAAGCCGAAGAGGCGGGTTTTGACGGTTTTTTAAAAAAACCTATCGGTAAAAAGAAATTAATTACTGAAATGATGCGCTTCCTGCCTTATAAGATGTTGGATAAAAAAAAGGCGAAAAAACCACAGCCGGAGCATAAGCCGGACATTTTCCCGGTTCTCGATTCTCTCGATGGAGAAGCCAAAGATAGGCTGCCGCAATTGCTCGATCTTATGGAAAACCCCTTAACCGATGAATTTAATATTATAAACGACACCTTTATCGTAGATGAGATCGAAGATTTTTCAAAAAAAATCAGCGGCCTGGGAGTTGAATACCGGGCCGACATGTTAACCCGCTGGGCGGACGAACTGTTAAAAAAGGCCCAGGAATTAAACCCGGCAAAAATCCGTAAAGTCCTGACCGGGTACCCGGGATTAATCGAAAAGATAAAACATTTCCTGGAAAATTCCCGGGATAAAGACAATGTTTGAAGGAGAATAAGATGGACAATACCAAGCGTGAAGGGCAAGCGAAAGATTTAATTTTAGTGGTAGACGATGTGCCGGAGAACCTACAAATACTGGGTAATCTTTTAAAAGAGAATAACTACCGTATATCTTTTGCCGACAGCGGCGGGCAGGCGCTCAAAATGGTGAGCCGGACTCTCCCCGATCTCATATTGTTGGATGTTGTAATGCCCGGCATGGATGGTTTCGAGGTATGCAAAAGCTTGAAAAACTGCCCCGGCAGCGTGGATATTCCTATTATTTTTTTAACCGGCAAAGCGGAAAGCGAAGATGTATTACAGGGTTTTGAAATCGGCTGCGTAGACTATGTTACCAAACCTTTTAAGGGCCCCGAATTGCTGCTGCGAGTTAAGACGCACTTAGAATTAAAGCATGCCAGGGAAGAATTAAGAAAAACCAACAGCGAATTAAAAGAAAAAAATGAACAAATTATGGACAGTATTCGCTATGCGGAAAAAATCCAGGACGCCATCCTGCCCTTAGACGAAAGAATCGACTCGCTTTTAGGTGAATATTTTATTATATTTAAGCCCAAAGATATCGTATCCGGTGATTTTTACTGGTGTGGGCAGGTAGAAAAAAAAATACTTATCGCCGCGGTTGATTGTACCGGTCACGGTATTCC
Source organism: Candidatus Aminicenantota bacterium (assembly GCA_023135565.1). Taxonomy (GTDB): domain Bacteria; phylum Acidobacteriota; class Aminicenantia; order UBA2199; family UBA2199; genus JAGLQA01. The sequence continues at coordinate 15,198 of JAGLSW010000646.1, forward strand.
CGGTGCTTTTATGGCGATGATAGGCAATACGCTGCTTAATAAAATTGTGTTGGAGCAAAAAATCCTGCGCCCGGCCCAAATATTGGAGCGCCTGAATATCGAGGTGCGCCGGGTTTTGAAACAGGAGCAGGAAACCAGCAAAGTCGTCGATGGTATGGATGTGTGTTTATGTTTATTGGAAAAAGAAAAAAACAAGGTGACTTTTGCCGGGTCTATGAGGCCCTTGTACATAGTAAAAGGCCCGGCAGCAAATGGAACCGGAAAAGACGGAGTAGAAACGAAGGTCGTGGAGATAAAAGGCGATTATTCACCTATCGGCGGGAAACAGCGCAAGAGGATATCCCAATTTACCGATAAGGAAGTGGAAGTTTCGTCCGGTGATGTTATCTACCTAACATCCGACGGTTATTTAGACCAGAATAACGAGGAGAATAAAAAATTCGGGTTAAACAGGTTAAAAAATATTCTTAAAGAGAACGCACATTTAGAACCCGGTAAACAAAAAGCAATTCTCCTCGAGAAATTAGGGGAACACCAGGGAGAGGAAAAGCAGAGAGATGATATCCTAATAATCGGTATCAGGATTTAGAGAGGCAGGGCATTGAAAAAAGTACACCGGCTTAACTTTATGCTCGACCATATAAGATTTTTTATATACCACATAAAGATCGTGATATACGGCATTAACTTCTCGATATACGGCCTAAAGATCATGATATACGGCATTAACTTTGTATCATACCGTCTTAACTTTGTATCATACCGCCTAAACTTTGTACAATACCGCCTAAATTTTATGATATACAGTGTGAATTTCGTGATATGCCATATAAACCTGACCATTTCCGAAGAAAACTCACCCCTTACGGTTGTTAGGCCAGCCCTTACGGAATAAAAACCATACCTTACGCTGTAAAAGAGACCCATTACCGGTGTAAAGGCGGCCCTTACGCGAAAAAAAACATCTATTACGTAAAAGAAATCACACATTACGCTAAAAAAAACATGCATTACGTCTTATTCGTGCTCTTTCCCCAAAAAAGAAAGCCCTTACGCGGTGCAAGGGCAGGTTTAAGGCGTATAGGATGATTTTTTCAGTTACATGAGGCTTTTTTTAAGTGAAAGGGGCGATTTATCACGTAATGGATTCATTTTTTTATGTAAATATAGATTTTTAAATCCCATTAGAAAATGATTCCCCTGGTATTTTGATGGGTAGAGGGTCAGTCGGTTTATTTGAGGGAAAATCCGTTAATTTGACGAAAATCCGGTCAACTTGACGCCCAATCGGACTCTAAAGACCGGCCGTCGGTCGGTGACGACCGGGAGTCGGTCACTGCTGACCGACCGTTGGTCGGTGGCGACCGGGAGTCGGTCGATTTAGACCGGAAGTCGGGCTATGATGCCCCGCCATTAGCCGGGCGCAAATGCTAACAGGCAAGACCCGGCCCCCATGTACCGGCTGTTTAACCACTCACTGATTCAATCTCAATCCTAACCTGATCTTTCTCGAAATTATTATATTTTTATTCTACAGTAAGGTTAATGATTAAGATGAGAAATCGAAACAGGATAGTGGGATTAATTTTTCCCGGAAAAAATACGATTTTCCTTGACAAAAGGATAAAATTTGAATATATTAAGCTTGCGGAGGCAAAAATGCAAGTTAGCGTGGAACCGGAATTTAAAGAAAAGGTCAAGCAAAGTTTTATCCATATGTTAGAGACAGACAGTGAGACTTTTTATCCGCTGTTTCTGGAGATCATGGAGGATATGGCCTTAGCCAGGGCGATGGAAGAAGGGGAGCAAACGCCTGAGGTCGAAGAAGAAAATATCATCAAATTACTCCAACAATGAAGACTGTATATCGCGAAAGTTTTGAGAAAGACTTAAAAAAACTCAAAGGCAGAAAAATCAAGAATGATTTGCTGGATTTTATTATAGAAAGGGAGTAAATTATTAATGCAGGATGCGTTGGCTTCGAATGCCGGTGACCGGGAATTCTAATTGCCGTCAGGAGGGAGTTCTAGTTGTCGTTGATCAGGTTAAATTTTACCCAGTTGTAGTGTGTGGTTTACAGATCGGGGAGCCAGAGAAAAAATTTATTTTCGCCTCGTAAAACTATACGCCTATTTATCTCGTAAATTTATGCGCCTATCGACATTTACATAGTCTTGAAATATTCCTTTTAATCGGCACCTAGCTTGATGAGACCTCTAATATCGTTTTTTTTCAGTTAATCATAAAGTTGATGCCAGGTTGTTACTAAACTATCTAAATCTTTTCGTGTTTGATCTAATGTTTCCTTAAAACATGATTTACAAAATGGTTTTTTATTACTGAAACCAGAACCAAGCTTTGGTATCAAAAAACAATTCTGACCTTTCATTATATCGCAGCTACATCGATTACATGTTCGTTTCTTTTTTACTTTTTCTGGAATTGGTTTACCACTTAATCCAGATATCAATGATGGTGTTTTACCTCTCTTTGTCATTTAGTACCTTCTTGTATTGTTTTGTAATTGTATGTAACACAGAGTCTAAGTTACTGATAGCCGTCTCGAATTCCTCAATTGTCCACTCTTGACGATTCTTAGGATATTTTTTTTTAATTTCTTTGTTGATTAGCACAATACACGCCGTAAAATTATTATTAGCAGGAATTCCGGTGTTAACAAGATTTCTTCCACCACGGTTTAGGTTGAGTCGATTTAGTAACATATTAGCTGACCGATTCACTTTTTCAGACAACCTTTTTTTTAACTCTTCCCATTCTTTCTGTGGCTGAATTTGAAATGGAGCCGCTGCCGCAGTGATTGTTTTCTCATTTCCTTTTTGTTCTAAAACGAGTTCTTTCGCAGCAGATGGATCAAGACCTAATAATTCCAATTTTTCTTCTAAATCTCTTATTAAGTCTTCGTCATCAACTGTTGTAAATTCTTCTCCAATAAGAGAATCAACAATTTGGTTTTTAACAATGACAGATTCTCTGTTGAGCATTCTCCTTTCACCTGATTTTATATCACGAGGTATTTCGGGAGCTTTCCCTCCAATAACATCATCCCAAAATTTCTGATCATCTCTTTCAAAAAGTTTAAACTCTTTAAGACGTTGATCTAAATTCATTCCAGAATGAGTTACTATGTGACCATAATTGTCTGGATGGCTTGGATTATTTTGTACAACAACTCTAAGAATTCTACCTACAAATTGAATATATGGTGCAAGTGTTCTAAATGGTCTAAAGATAGCCGCAACACTTAATTTCTGGTGATCAAATCCTTCACCTAACATTTGTACCTGTACAATGCAATCAAGCTCACCACTCTTTAGTCTTCGCATAACATCTTCTTGCTTGTCATTTTGCATTTGACTATAAATCACATCAGCTTTGTAATCTCGAGCTGAATACATTGAACGAATTGTTTTTGCATGATCTACACTACAAGCAACAGCTATAAGTTGGTGATTTGTACCTGTTTCTCTTAATTCCTCAAGTTTCTCCAAACTATTATCAACAATACTTTCATTACAAATATTAGAAAGAGCTATCCCTCTACTAAACCAATCGTTTTCTTTTAATTTTAAAACTTCATCTAACGTATATGTCTTCGTTTCTCCTCTTGCAGTAAATGTTAGTTCACTAGGAGCCTGTCCGAGAATAGAATTGCGGATTTCAAAATGGGACAAGTTGCCAACATCCTCCCTGGATTTGACATGCCAAAATCATAAATGGCCTTATTTTTAGGTTAAAATGGGAAACTTTTGTCGATATTTTTCATGTATATGAGTTGTCGGACGGCCTCCTAGGTGCGACATACCAAGCTTGAATGTGTTTAACATATCCTTTTAACGTGGCTCTCTTAAAAGGATAACGAAAAACAAGCTTTCCCTGAATCTCTTCTTTATCACTTCTAAATGGAGTCGCAGTCATGTTTACAACTTTGGCATTTGGGAATCGTTCAATTACTTGTTTCCAACTTTTTGCTGCAGCATGATGGGCCTCGTCAATAATAATTAGATCAAAGAAATTATCAGGAAATTTATTAAGCCATTTATCAATATTGGTTGCTAATTGATGAACATTAGTAATTACAATATGTGATTTCTCAGGAACAGAAATATTTCCAGTATCCAATTTGCACGCAAAAGGTCCTCCTTGCATATCCTCATCTTTTAGAATTCCCCGTTTTCTCCAAAAACACTTTTGTCGATTGTTTTTATTAAATGTTTCATACATTTCTTTTGTAATTGTTAAGTTTGGAGTAATAACGAGAACCCTCCCTTCGGCTATACCAAACGGTATTATTGTAGCCAAACCGGATTTTCCACACCCGACAGGTATCTGGACTATTGCTATCTTATTCTATAGCGCTCAGATAAAGTAAC
>JAGLSW010000647.1 GCA_023135565.1 Candidatus Aminicenantota bacterium
CCGGCAGGGCCGCCGGAGGCATGAATGTCGAAAAATTTAAATGTATTTAAAAAATACGACATTTGGGGTACCTTCGAGGTGAGGAGAAAAAAAATATCGAGCACAGGCCCTGGAGCGCAAAAATGTTTATTGCGCTTTAAAAATATATTCCTCTCAATTATTAATTATATTTTCCTGTTTTGGAAGGCCGTTTCCCTTGTGAAAAATAAATGTCCCGGTTGATTTGAATATTTTTTTTAATCAAGTTCATGGATAAAGTCTGATAAGTCCTCGTTCAGGTGGTTCTCAATCCTGTCTTGCAAAATTTCTTCTCCGCCCTTTTTGATAGACTTCAAGATTCTGAGTTTTTCTTCATAGGTGTTTTTTTTAGCTAAAAGACAGGCGGTTATATCTTCATCAGTAATACCGTCGTACTCTTTCTTTATATCAGCGAAAGAAAAACCGTCAGCCAGGAGTTTTAATATATACTGCACTGTTAACCGCGTTCCTTTTATAACCGGTTTTCCCACCATGACTTTGGGGTTTATGCCGATACGTTCTAATAACTCTTTGTTTTCCATAATTGCCTTTATCTTAAATTACTTTTTCTTGCCTTCGGCGACCAGGGGGCTTTTTTGAAAAATCGCCCCCTGGACCCCCAAAAAACTTTTGTTTACTTAAAAATCCTTCTCTTCATCATAAAGCACGATATATGTCCTGAGAACGATGCCGTCGATGCTTTCCTCTTCCTCCCGCACAGCAGGCAAACTCACCGTGTTGGGCACAAAAACCAAATACACACCCTCCGCTAATCCCAAACTTTTCACATAATATGCCAACTGCTTTTTGCCTTTCTCAAAAGCCGATAAACTATGATACACCTTGAACTCGATCACATATTCTTTCTCGGAAACATACAACAGCAAATCACACCGGCCTAATCCGGTATGCGGCTCTAAATAACTCTTACCCTCCACTTCCTGGAGAAAAGCCTGGATATAAGTCTCGAAACTGTACGCTAAAGCCGCCTCTTTTAAACTCTTATACTTGCCGGTTTCCTCGTCTTTTTCACGGAAATATTTAAAACTGCGCCGCTTGACATAATCTTTGTAATTATTCACTAATTTATCGAAATCCACCCGGCCCCGGGCATCGAATAAAGTCCTGTAATCCACATTACGAAAAAACCGCCCGCCTTCGCCGTTTGAATAAGGATAAAAAGCGTCGTATACCGCTTTCCGGTAAATAGGCACCCAGAATTCCACATAGTCCTCTTTATCTTTCCTGATAAGGCCGTGTGAATGAAGAAATTTTATTTTTTCATCGTTGATTTTGTATTTTATTTTTTTGCCCGTGAATAGGAGCATTTCCACGAAATCGCGATGCTGTTTGGCTTTATTGATAATATTAGAAATATTTTTGTCGATGGCTTCTGTAATGTACCAATTTTCCACGGCCAGGAAATCGTCGTAATCTATTTCGGCTTTTGCGGGGTGCCGTTTCACTAATTGATAGGCAAAACCGTTTACTAATCCCGGTTGATTGCTGGTGATGTAACAGGTTTTTTCTTTCACCTCCGCGGCAAATAACTGGCCGGTTTCTTCTTCGTGCATGTGCAGCAGCTCGAAAGTCTCTTCGTCGGTGAAGTAGGGGCATTCCAGGTTATCGGCGATATTAAAGGGGCTGGCATGGTCCTGCACCACACCCACGATATTGCTGACCCCCACCAGGATGACCGATTTTAAACAGTGTTCTTCCCTGGAATGGTAAAGATTCCTCAGCGTATGAAGAAATTGACCGAAAAGTTCAGGATTTAATCCTTCGATTTCGTCGATAATAAGCACACATTGGCTGTCTTTTATTTTAGCGATGTCGTTATGCAAATCCCCGAGATTGCCGCTGTTCAACTCGACACCCCAGTCTTCTTTTATTTTTCTAAACAGGTAACTAAAAAGAGCCGACAAAGGGGAAGTGCTGTAGTTTTCCAGGTTTATGTGCGTGACCTTGAAGTCTTTTTTTATTAGTTCTTTCGCCAGCATCCGGAAATAGGTGCTTTTCCCGGTCTGGCGGGGCGCCCAGATAGTGAAGTAGCGTTTTGCGTTTACCAATTCGATGCCCTGTTGGATGAGGGATTCTCTTTTCAGGGTATAGTGTTCCGCGGGGATATTGGGCCCGGAAGTATTAAAATACCGTTTCGCTTTTTTTATCATAAAGACAGTATAGTACAATCAGGTTTATTTTTCAACCCTGCGGCACGGGCACCCTATGAGGGGCTGATAATCGAGGGGAACGGCGTTCCCAGCCGATTAGCCGCTGCGCCGCTTGCTAAATCTTGTGGGCGAATATGTTCTCCTGCCCCGGCTCCGCTTCGCCTGTGTGATAAACTAAATGAAAAGAAAAATCCGGGTAATCTGAAAAAAAAGAAACATATTTTTTCGGCTTAAATCGGGCTGAATTATATTTCACCTCTACCGCTTTTTTCTCATTCACCAAAATGAAATCAACCTCATTTTTACTCTGTGTGCGCCAGAATCTTAGGGTGTCGAAACCATAACGGTCTAACAGTATTTTAAATATGAAATTCTCGAAAACATCTCCTCTATCCGGTCTCATATCCAGCGGCTCGAAGTTATTTAATATTTTGTTGCGCAGGCCGGAATCGAATAAGTAGACTTTCGGCATTTTGGTAATCTCTTTGCGCAGGTTTTTATAAAAGGGCTGCAGCAGCCGGATATGGAAAGATTTCTGCATGACGTAAAGATAATTGCGAATGGCTGTAGTAGATACAGCAAGCGTGTTGGCTAATTCACTCTCGTTCAGCAGGCTGCCGGCCTGGGACGCCAGTATCCTGAGCAGCGCGAAAAATTTGTCCCGGGAACGAATGTCCGCTTCTACAGCGTCTTTCTTAATGTACGAATTTAAGATTTCCTGGAGTAATTCGATTTTAAGGGCGCTGTCCTTTTCCAGTACGATTTTCGGGTAGCCGCCAAAAAGTAAATACTCTTCAACCAGGGAATCCAGTTCCCGCTGCTGAAGGATGTTTAACCCGGGCGGCTCAGACACGCTTAGAGATAAGGCTTCCTCCGCAAAAGGAATCAGTTCCTCTTTTCCTTTAAAAATAAAAAAGTCCGGGAAGTTCAAAGGCAGTATATAAAAGATTTTTTTTCTCCCGGCCAGGGAGTCTTTGAACTTCTGGTCGATATAGAAAGCAGAGGAACCGGATACGATTAATTTGACCTGTTCCCGGTAATCGTCGTAGATAAGTTTCAGGAAATTAGTAGGATTATCTAAGTATTGAATCTCATCGAGTAAAACGTAATTTTTTTGATTCTCTTTCACAGGAGCCAGTTTTAACAGGTTGGCTGGGGCACGGTTAAGGTATTGCAGGATTTCCTCGTCTTCCAGGTTTAAAAAAACGACCTTTTCTCCTTTTGCAGCCAGTTTTTTTTCGATTATTTTTAGTAGACTGGTTTTCCCGCTCTGCCGGGGGCCGGTCAGGATAATGGTTTCTTCTCTACGAATCCACCTGTCTATATCTTTTAAAATGACTCTTTCAAATAGCATATTTAGATTGTATCCTAAGAATTTTGATTTGTCAAGTATAGTTTCCTTAAGAATCTATACTTAGTAAATATAATTTCCTTAAGAATCTATATTTAGTAAGTATAAATTCCGGGCTTGAATCCAGGTTCCGGGGGACGGCGCCCCCAGCCAATAAACCGTTGCGCGGCAGGAGTCGCTTTTGATTCTCAATTAACAAAAGTTTTGTTC
>JAGLSW010000648.1 GCA_023135565.1 Candidatus Aminicenantota bacterium
AATATTTTTTTAAGGACTTTCCCGGAAAAATCCAGGATGTAAAATTCGCTGAGGTCTCCTTTTTCCCTGTACGTCTGGACATATAGTCTGCCGTCTTTTACCCGGCAGTCTTGAAAAACCGGCATCACTTCCGGGATGTAAATCATTTTTTTAAACATTGGCCTTGCGCTCTTAAAAGAAGGATGTAATTTGAGGACATCTTCGATTTTTTTCTTATAAGAATCGCTTGTTTTGATTTCCCCGTATGGAACTTTTATATCCGGTAAAGGATTGCCTTTCAAGTCGAAGACTTTTATCACAAAATCTTTCTGCCGGTCAAATAGGAAGATTCGATCATCGGCGCAGCGGGCAAAAGTACCGAGGGGAGGTATGGCTATTTTTCCTTTACCGTAATCGTTGGGGGGATTTCTTTCATAGATTTTTCTTACCTCTTCAAATTCGGGGTTACATATCCAGGTACTGGTGGTTGAGCTGCCGTCTTTTTTTCGAGAAAATTTTGTAAGTACGTAATTTTTCCCGATTGGCTCTGCTTCGATTAAAAACAGGGGGAATTTTTTTTCTTTTTTTAATTCCCCCGATTTTTCGTAAACGATCATTTTATATACTGAATTTAACAGCATCTTTTTTTTATCCACGACCATCGTAAAAGGCGCATCGGGAAGGTTGGTGAGTTCTCCCGGCCCCTCTCCTTTCTTGCCGAATTTTCTCAGCAGCCGGTAGTCCTGCAATGAATATACGAGAACCTGCACATCATCCAGGATGTAAAGTTCGCTGCCGGAAATATCCATCATGGTAGGGTTGATGAGTTCCGGCAGAACGGTTAATTTTTCCGGTGAAAGGCTGCTGCTTAAAGCAAGGCAAGTAATGATTATTGAAGCTATGTATTTTGTCATTGTCAACTCCTGGTTCGACCTGTTATATTATAGTGTAGTTTTCGGAAAATTTCAACCAGGAGCGTAAAAGTTGGGGTATAATTTTTCGTTTTTTCTTAAATAAAACTTCATGTAGTTTTCGCTGCGCTGCTGGCCGGGGGGAAAAAACCACACCCGGATGAAAAATACCGTTTCAGTACCCCTTTTTTAAATGCTTCAATCCGGATTTTTCGGCGGGGTTCGCTTCGGTACGCGCCCCGGCTCACCCCACATCTCGAAAAGCTCCAATTTACTATCTTAGATTGGAATTATACATCACGATTCACGGTAATCAAACGCAAGGGGAATCGTCCTCAAATTAAGGTGGCGATTAGGGTAGACGCACGGCGTCATCCTTATTATTGCGCACGGAACCGGCGCTCCCCTGGCGAACCCGTCTGCCACCCTAACGACTCGAAATGAAATAAACGTATAAACGGAGCAAACATCGACGGTCAAAAACAGTGGTAAAGGGGTAAAGTGGAAAGGGGTAAAAACCTATAAAGAAACGGCCAGCCGGAAACCGGCGTCGTGGACGCGGTAGCCGGGGCGATCCCAGTGGCGAAGGAACGCACGGCAGTTTCGGGCATAGTTGAGCCACGAGCCGCCGCGTAAGACGCGGTCGGAACCACTATCAGGGCCTTGAGGATTTTTGTCAGGGCTTTCTTTATAATATTTTTCGTCAAACCAATCCGAACACCACTCCCACACATTTCCGGAAATATCCACACAGCCATAAGGACTCTCTCCACCGGGAAAGATACCCACCGGACCGGTGCGGCCTAAACCTGTTTCACGATAGTTACACTTATTTTTATCAATATCATTTCCCCAGGGATAAATCAAACCATCAACACCGCGGGCCGCCTTCTCCCATTCCGCTTCCCTGGGCAGCCGGTAGCGGTTCCCTGTCTCTTTAGCCAACCAACCGGCATAAGCACAAGCCTCATACCAGCTTACCCCCACCACCGGAAAATTAGCCCCATTCCATTTGCGGTCATGCCAGTATTCAGGCTCGACAATTTTTTCTCCCTCACGCCACCGCCAGCCCTCCGGCGTCCAGGATTTCTCGTCCTCATAACCACCGGCTTCCACGAATCTCCTGTACTCCTCATTAGTTACCGGGTATTTGCCTATCATAAAATCAGCGAGATAGATTCTCCGCACAGGTTTCTCATCACTATAGGCTTCATCGGTATCAGAACCTCTTATAAATTCACCTGCCGGGACTTTTATCATATTATCTTTACTAAGGCGCACATCACCCAGGCTGCCGATAATCTCACCAGCTTCAAAACGGCCCTGTACACCGGCCTCAGATTCAATTATCGAGTTAAGACGCTCCCTGGCCAACACCACATTCTTCTCTTCCCTTTTGAGGGCCTGGAAATCACGCAAAGCCTTAGCGCCTAAAAGCCATAGGTAAAACTTCTTTTCCTGATCTTCCGGCTGCGCCGCTAACAATTTTTTAACAAGATCGTTACTGCGCTTTCCCATCTCTAAGTTCATCAAACCGGCATAAAGAAGAATCGTCTCCTGCCACCAGGAAGCACTAACAAAATCTTTAACACCGATATCCTTGTCGAGAAGATTCCGGGCAGACATAAATTCCTGGAAACTGAGATGAAAAAACTCTACCTCGCCGCTGCTCAAACGGTTCAAAAGGCCGCAGTTCGGCTCGATCTCGTCAAATAACTTATCTCTTCTTTTCTTATATAGATGTGCAGCTTCATCTTTACCGGCTGGATAGATGGAATTCAAAAACTTTTTAGCTTCATACACATCGACACTCTTTAATCCCGTTTTATGCATATAATAGGCCAACTGCATCAAATATTCCCGCACCTCACCTACCCTGCCGGGCTGAACCGGATCGTGAAAACGCCGGTAAATGAGATTCTCTACTATTCGATCATAAAGATCGGCACGCTGCTCCGGGATCTTTTTACCGCCCACAAGGTATAAAACGCACACCGCGGTCAACAGCAGCGGATTCTCAGTAAACAAAGACACACGCTCATCCTGCTGCTGGACGAGATCGCTGACCAAATCTTTCGACGTCAGGTCGGCAAAGCCCACGGCCTGGCCCGATACCGCCCGGAACCACTGCACGATAAATGCCTCTATCTTTTTGTTGTCTAAGTTCTCTATTTCCTGGATTTTATTGCCCAATATCTCCACTACCTTCGTAGAAAAACCATGCGGCCTGCCGGTAAACAGGAAACTGTTCTCTTTAAAATTAAAACGGAAGCGATGCAGTATGCCGACCAGGTCGCCCCGTAAGCTGTCGGGCACCTCATCTAAGCCGTCAAAAAGAAAAAAGGCCCGGTTTTGAGAAAGATAAGAGGAGATGGTCTTCATATCGAGAGGGCAGTTGTTTTTTTCTAAGTAGAGGTGCAGAAGGGATTCGAAGGTGATTTCGTTACCGGGCGTCTCAAGCTCTTTTTTATAAATGGGCCACAACTCTTTTAGAAATACCATTACCGGCAGGTATCCGGCAGCGCCGGCAGGAGGTTTTTCCCCGGTTATAGTATAAGCCAGGTGTTTTACCAGCGTGGTTTTACCCATTCCTGCCCTGCCCCGCAGCAGCAGCAGATTGACTCGCCCCGGGAGCGCCTCTATATCTATGGTGGACGGTTCTTTCGGTTCTTTCCCGGTTTTAAGTGCCTCTTGCTCCCCACCCTTAAAAAATGGATTGACTGTTTCTAAAGGGATGTACACTTCCGGCAGGTCGATAGTAATCACCTCTCCTTTTTTTGCCAGTTGATCCATGGACAGGCGTGAATGAAAATCCCTGAGCCAATCCTTATATTTTGGCGGTATTTCTAAAGGGGCCGGGACTGCGGAAGATATTTCACCGCCAATCTTCAATTTTTCTTTTTTATCTGCCTCTTTTTCCCCTTTACCCCTTAATAGTACTACTGATACGATTATGATTGTCACTATAAAAATCACACCGGATACAGGATGGAGAGGCATTAAAAAAGCAACAGTCGAAGCTATTGCTGCCAATGAACCTATTATGGTTGCTAAAAGTATTAATTTATCTTTTTCTATCATTCTACTTCCTCGCTGCTATTATACACATTTTCGTACGATATTTCAAAGCCCGGGAAATTTTCCGTTATGTGAGCATCCTGTGAAAGGGAAAATGAAGGGTATTTTTCTACCTGTTCAGCGATATGCGGTCAGATATTAGATTCTCAGCGCCTTTAGATGCTCTCGCCCCGGGGGGGTTGCGCGTGATTATAGGGAAAAGTTTTCGATGGCTCTGTCCTGGACGTCCTGGTTAATCCCGATGTAACGCAGGGTAACGCTGGGAGCGGAATGATTGAATATCTGCTGCAAAAGGGCTGCGTCTTTGGTTTCCAGGTAAAAATGATAGCCGAAGGTTTTTCTTAAAGTGTGGGTGCCTATTTCTTCAAGTCCTACCTGCCGTCCGGCGCACTTGAGAATGTTGTAGGCCATCACTCGTGATATGGGTTTTGTTTTACCGCCTGTGCGTGAAGCAAAGAGGTATTCGTCATCTCTTTTGTCCCTGGTGTAGGTGGCAATTTCGTCCTGGATTGCCTGGTTTAACCTGAATCTTTTGATTTTGCCGGTTTTTTCTTCTGAAAGGGGTCACTTGAGAAAACGGAAAAAATCGTACGTTAAGGAAGTCAATCCATGTCTTTCCTGCGCTTAACTAAAATACGCCCGATAGTGTTGGTGACGGCGGCTATCGTGCTGTGGAACACAGTCTACCTGGAACGAGCAACCAAGGCCCTGATCGATCACGGGCAGAAAATTGATCCTGGATAGTTTCTGTACCTTTCACCCCGTTTGGGTGGGCGTATATTAATTTAACCGGGGATTATATCTGGGGCAACAACGCAAAAGTCAACTCAGGAAAGTTTAGGTCGCTCAGAAACATTACAAATCCTTAGCGTACGATTTTTTCCGTTTTCTCTAGCAACCCCAATTAGATCATATTATACCGTAAAAAGGGTTGACTTTATTGGTTCATATTCAAACAATAAAAGTCAAAAAACACCTTTTTTTAGAATAGAGGAAATAAAATGAAAAATTTGGCGGAATTTCTGGATTAGTTGGGCAGGTGTTGCAGACCTCGTCCG
>JAGLSW010000649.1 GCA_023135565.1 Candidatus Aminicenantota bacterium
TTTTATATCAGCCATGCAACTTTATATCATAAATAGTTTGTTTTTTCAAATATTTTGCCTCTGGCAGCCCCACGCGCGTGGGGTGGCGGTAAGCCGCTGCGCGGCAAGTCCCTGCCGGGGGCCAAACTTTTGAAAAAGTTTGATCAAAACTTTTTATAATTTAAAATCAAAAGCGCTCACACGCTGTCTCTGCCGCGAAGCGGCTTATAGGCTGGGGACGCAGTCCCCCTCACACGCTGCCCCTTGCGGCGGAGCCGCTTATCGCCCCCCCACGCGTGTGGGGAAGGAGTATACAATGAAAAAAAATACCGGTAAATGGATTTGCGAAGTTTGCGGTTATGTGCACCAAGGCGCCGAACCGCCGGAATACTGCCCGGTGTGCGGAGCAACAGCCGATTATTTCGAACCTTACGAAGAACCGGCCGCGGCTGCTCCCGGGACCGGCCCGGACAGGTGGCGCTGTTTGAACTGCGAATATATCCACGAAGAGACTGAACCTCCCGGCTTCTGCCCGGTGTGCGGGGTTCCCGCCGAAAGGTTCGAACCCTACGAGGAAGCCCCCAGCGCAGGCGTTTCCAGCCGGGAAAAACAGGTAATCGCAATCGTCGGCGCCGGGATTGCCGGAATTTCCGCTGTGGAGGCGGTCAGGCAAACCTCTTCCGGGGCCGAAATTTTACTGTTATCCAAAGAAGCGGAACTCCCCTACTTCAGGCTGAACCTGACCCGATATCTGGCCGGGGAAATTGAGGCCGGTGATCTGCCTATCCACCCGGAAGGATGGTACAAAGAAAAAGGGATCCAGCTTATCCGCCCGGTTGAACTGTGTAAAATCGAGACGGATAAAAAAATACTGGAACTCCGCGGCACAGGACCGGTCAGATATGATAAATTAATTCTCACCATGGGTTCCCATCCTTTTGTGCCACCGCTGCCGGGGGTGAACAAAGAAAATGTGACGCCGCTGCGAACAATAAAAGATGCGGATTTTATCCTTGAACAAACCGGGAATAACATTCGCTGTGTGGTCCTGGGCGGCGGTATCCTGGGCTTAGAAACAGCCGGTGCCCTAAGCCGCCGGGGAAACGATGTCACTATCCTGGAAGGGTACTCCTGGCTGCTGCCCCGGCAGTTGAATGAAAAAGGCGGGATTATCCTGGAAGACTACGTGCGCCGGTTGGGTATCAAAACCCACAAGAACGCCCGCGTAAAGGAGATTACCGGTGACGAAAGGGTCAGGGGTGTGCTTTTGGAAAGCAGGGAAACCATCCACTGCGAACTGGTTATTATCACCACCGGTGTCCGTTCCAACAGTTATATCGCCCGCATGGCAGGTTTCGACGTCAACCGGGGCATAGTGGTGAATAATTTCTTAGAAACCTCTGCCCCGGGAATATATGCCGCCGGTGATGTGGCTGAACACCACGGAGTTAACTACGGCACCTGGGGACCTTCCCAATTCCAGGGCACTATGGCCGGTATGAATGCCGCCGGGAAAAAAACTGAATTTTCAGGTATTCCCCGTTCCAACATGCTCAAGGTTTTAGGGTACGACCTGTACAGCATGGGGCGGATCGATGCCGAAGACGCCAGTTACCGGTTCATCGACGGCGCTGTAGAAAATCGTTATTATTATTTCATGTTCCGGGACAACCGCCTGTTGGGGTTTATCCTCTTAGGAGATACGTCCCTGTCCGCCCGGGCCAAAACCATTGTCGAAAACGGCGTCGATTGTTCCTCGCTGCTGCAAAAATCCCCTTCGGTTGACTCTATTCTCGATTTCCTACGCCGCTGATTATCTTTCCCGGCTGCGGCGGGCCTACAATCGGTGAAAAACGCCCCAAAAAACTGCCGGTTAATTTTTTATTATCAAGGCACTACCTTATCAAAACGGGTGGTCGGAGGTGGGGCCATCTCTTCGGCATTATCTACCAATGGTTTCTGTATCACATAAAAATAAGTAAATATGTGTTCTTTTATTTCAGGATATTTTTCCATGTAACGAAATAATTCGGTGTATTTTTCTTCATTTTCTATCTCTTTATTAGGAAAATCCAAAGTAATAGTGTCCCTTTTCTCCTCTAACGGCGAGTCTTCTACTTTCTTACCTTCCCGGACTGCGCGTATAGTGCCGAAAACCCTGGAATCATTATATTTTATCGATTTTATATCGTATGCCTTGCCTGATTGTTCTGAAAAAAAATCATTAAATTCAATTTTAGTCGGATTGGTGGTATGACTACCGAGAAATTTGATCACATCAGTAGGAATAATCTCTTCTGTATTGTACATCCCCGGTTCCGGTTCGATCTTCTTTAATATCCACGTATACCCTATTTTACTATCGGAAGCCTCGACCCTGTTTAACTCGAAAAAATAAGTACGGCTGCCTACAACGCCATTCTCAAACAACACTTCCTGCTTCGCCCTTTTAAATTCACTCTTCAGCTTATAGTACATCTTGATCTTACGGGCCAGGATTATTTTTAATTCTTCGACTTTTATATTTATCAACTTCTCGAATTCAGGGATATTCATCAATTCGAGAAGTTCTTTAATTCTTTCCTGTTTATTCATCCAATAACTCGATTTCTTGCACCTGTTTTTCTTCCTGTTTTTCTTTCCGGCGTAAATGTTCCCGATACTTCTCACGATCCTTTTTTATCAATTCTTCATTTTCGTGCATATATTCCAGGAAAAACCCTACTACTGCCAGTTTAACCACCTGGGTATGTTCAAAATGCCACAACAGTTCATAAATTTCTTCATTGAGTTCGCCATAATCTGTAACTTCTCCCAGCAGTCCTATGCCTTCTTCGACAAACATCTCTCCCTCACCGTTTAACAACCAATTCAAATCCAGACCGTAGATATTCAATAATGCCAACATTAAATTAGGCGAAGGCTTATTTTTCCCGGTCTCGGTTTCCGAGATCATGCCTACAGAGAGTCCTGTTTTCTCCGAAAGATCACTTATCGTAATATTACGCAAATTCCTGAAATGTTTTAAACGCTGTCCTGTCTCCTCCGTATTTACTACAATTTTTGTGTTTACGAACTTTTTGTTCATCTGCCTTTATTACTCCTTTATTTTCTGGACCATTTATAATATAACCCAAAACCGATTAAATTTCAACATTTTTCTTCAATTTTTTGTAAAAAAAATTCCCGCTGTACAAACCTTCGATTTAGAACCCACCTCCCGGCCGGAGAAGAAGTGGGATTTTTTTTTACTTAGTGAATTTTTTTTAATTTTTTAGTTGACATTTTCGCATAATTGAATTATTATATAGTGTGAAAGTAATATGATCGTCTCCTCCATTGTCATTGTTCTTTCC
>JAGLSW010000065.1 GCA_023135565.1 Candidatus Aminicenantota bacterium
TAAAACAAGACTTGACCCCAGGCAAATGGAGGGAGACTTGGCCTGGGTGATTACCGGGCCGGTTTTTTGGATTTCTTCTCACCGCTCAGGGTATAAAAAAACCTCGCCCCGGAGCTGCTAAATACTTTCCCAGTACCTGTGCTCGAAGTCTTCCCCCGGAACGAGGCTTTCTAATGTTTCCGCGGCACTGTTTCAGCCGCCTTTTTGCACACCCTACGGGTGCGTGTGGGTTCGACGAGAGCCGGACCCAGCCCTGGATTGCCCCTGAGTTCAGCATTGTAACGTGCCGAAAAGAGGGCAGCGGACTATTGTTTTAATAGATAAAGTAATGAGCGCCGTCGCCGGCTTTATCACAGCCATATTGAATCCACATATAGCCGTTTTCACCCCAGCCGGTGCCCCAGGAATTCTTCAACAGCCAGGCGCCTTTGGCGTCGTCCCAACCGCAGAGCATAATGGCGTGGTTGGTCCAGTTGACATTTCTCTTGCACCTGGTCAGCACACCGCTGGTGTACATCTGGAACCACCTGTCTACATAAACACCGGCGCCGACTGCTCCGTAAGTGTAAATGGCCTCCTTGATAAGCTCAGTGGGGGGCACTACATTGTCTTCGGTGACAAAATACCAGGCCTGGATGGTATAGTCGATAGGGCAACTGCTGTCGCAGGGAGTTTCATAGGCTAAGTAAGGATAGCAGCTCTCATAGGGAGAGCCGGTGTCAACCAGCATGTCGTTGGGCCAGAAGCCGCCGTTGCAGCCCCAACCCCAGGGATTACAGTCGAGCATATGCTGTTCCGAAAGATCGATTTCTACGCCGTCTTTCTTTAAGATCATGGCCTCCATCAAGCCGACTGCGGCAAAACACCAGCAGCTTCCGCAGCTGCCCTGGTCTTTAATGGAGGTGGCATAACCGGTGAAAGCAGAGGGTAAAGCTTTGGTTCTTTTCAGTTCCGGGTTTTCCCGGATATTCCTGAGGGCATGGTCCAGGGGGATAGCTTTACTGCGGTCTAAGCTGCATAACTCTGCGATGGTGTATTTGGCTGCGGGGTTATGACCTACGGTAAACTTATGCCCGTCGGCTTTGATTTCGGCTCTCATTTCGGCCAGTTCGGCCTCGATCCTAACCATTCTTTCGATACCGCTGTGCCGCGGTCCTTCATCGATCGCTTTGACCGGGAATTGATACACGGCCAACACCATTACCGTTACGGCAAACAACACAAACATACCTTTAAAAAATAACTTTTTCATGTAAACCTCCTTGTGGTTTAAACTTTTACTTATATTTCGTGAACGTTTGCTAAAAAAACAAACTTTTTGCTCGATGTGATCTGATATGAATTTCCCGGGCTGCTCATAGGATGCGGACGCCGTCCGCTTTTTATAGAAATAGCCCCGTTTATATGACAGGGGCATTTTTCATCCGTTACATCTTTTATCATCGACAATATTATAAGATAGAACTTTTAAAAATCAATCCATCAAAAGTACTAAATTTGGTATTAATTCCATTTTAAAAAAATAAAACTAAAGTTGTATACGGCTGTATTTGCTATAGGACTTTAGTTAAACTGCTCCATTCCGCGGCAGATAAAAGATCAAATATTTCCCAAATTTCCTATCAACTTTGCCTCCGGCGGCCAAAAACCTTTTTGAAAAAAGGTTTCTGGACTTCCAAAAACTTTTGATGAGCAATACGTTTAGAAAAAAAATTAACCGGTTTACGCAGACTGCACAGAGGTTTTCGTATATTGATGGGATTTTTAGGTTTTTTCAGGGGGCTTGCAAAAAGTTGAATTATTCTATAGAATAGAAGCCTTATTATTTGGGCTAAACCATTACATGTGAAGTACTACAATGAGCGACTCGACAAATAACGATAATCAACTGCCGCAAAGTCACCATAAATTCGGCACTTTTATGGGCGTTTTTACCCCTTCCCTGCTCACCATCTTAGGCGTCATTATGTACCTGCGCTTCGGCTGGATGGTGGGAAACGTCGGCCTCTTCAAAGCACTGCTCATCGTCACCATTTCCACTTCCATTACCTTTATTACTTCCCTTTCGGTTTCATCGGTGGCCACCAATATGCAGGTGGGCGTGGGCGGCGAATACTTCCTCATATCGAGAAGCCTGGGCCTGGAAATGGGCGGCGCCATCGGGGTGCCCCTCTACCTGGCCAGGGCCGTTTCGGTGACCCTCTATGCTTTCGGCCTGGCTGAAAGCCTGCGCTTCGTTTGGCCGGGACTGCCTCTTCAACCGGCGGCCGCCGTGATTATAGTAGTTATTACGCTGGTGGCGGCAAGAAGCGCCGCCCTGACCCTGAAAATCCAGATTCCTTTGATGGCAGCGGTATTCGTCTCTATCGGCGTGATGGCCGCCGGGGTGCTGTCAAAACCGCATCCCTCGGTTTTAACCGGCATCGGTGAAGGGGCGGCGGGTTTCTGGGTGGTGCTGGCTGTGTTTTTCCCGGCTGTCACCGGGTTCACTGCCGGGGTGGGGTTGTCCGGGGACCTGAAAGACCCCTCTAAATCTATCCCCTTAGGCAGTGTGGGTGCTGTGATTTGCGGTTATATCGTTTATATGGGAGTTTCCGTGCTGCTGGCTTTCGCGGCTCCTGCCGGGGACCTGGTGAACAACAGTTTGATCTGGAAAGAGATCGCAGTGGTTTCTTTTTTGATTTTTCCCGGTATGTGGGGCGCGATTCTCTCTTCCGCTATCGGCAGTATCCTGGCCGGACCGCGGGTGCTCCAGGCATTGGCCACGGACCGGATTGCGCCCCGGGTTTTCGGGAAAGTGTCTCCTAAAAGCGGCGAACCCACGATCTCGATATATTTAACCGGGGGTATATCGCTTTTAGCTGTTTTGATAGGCGATCTGAATTCTATTGCCCCGGTAGTAACTATGTTTTTCCTGACATTTTATACCTCTATCAACTTAGTGGCCGGTTTAGAGGGCTTAATCGGCGACCCCTCTTTCCGGCCGCGGATCAAAGTGCGCTGGTACCTGTCTTTTGCTGCGGCCGGGGGTAGTATCGCGGTGATGTTTCTCATCAACAAAGTGGCCTGCATCGCGGCGATTCTGATAGAGTTGGGCCTCTGGATGTGGCTGCGCAGTAGGTCCATGACCGCTGCTTTCGGCGACCTGCGCCGCGGCCTGCTCTACTCCATGATAAAAAGCTCCTTAGAAAAATTAAAAATGCTGCCGCCCAGGTCCCGGGACTGGCGGCCCATGATCCTCCTTTTTTGCGGCGATGTGAAAAAGAGGCTCAATTTGGTGCAGTTAGCCGATTGGCTCAACCAGAAACGGGGTATCGTCACCGTGTGCCGGATGATGGAAGGGAACCTCGAAGAAGTAGATGAAGACTTAAACAGGCTGGCGGCGGAGACTGATGAATTTCTTTTAGAACAGGGGCTGCGGACATTTTCGGAAGTGCATGTGGCGTCCACTTTCGAGGAAGGCGTGGAAATGACCGTGCAGGCGAACGGCATAGCCGGGCTGACGTCCAATACGGTGATGTTCGGCTGGTCTAAGAAAAAGGAGCGTTTAATGTCCTATTTCAAGATCATGCGCCGCATCGGCAGGTTAAGAAAGTCGATGATTATTTGCAAGTTTGCCGAGGGGAAAACTTTTGGAAAAAACAACCGGATAGATATTTGGTGGGGCGGCAAGAAGAACAATGGCGACATGATGCTGCTGCTGGCTCATTTGCTCTCTTTAAACCAGGATTGGCGGGATACCGTGATTAATATTAATAGTGTGGTCATCAGCCAGGAAGAGAAAGAAGCCACCCAGGAGAGTCTTGACCGGATGATTCGTGAGATTCGCATCGAGGCTGAATCCAGGGTTTTTCTTTTAGAGAGCGGTCAGTCGATGTTGGAGTTGATCAAGAAGGAGTCGCAGTCCGCGGAAGTGGTATTTATGGGATTAGCCGAGCCTAAACCCGGAGAAGAGGAATCTTACGCGGAGCGTATGATCAGTTTAGTAAAAGACCTGCCCACAGTGGTGCTGGTTAAGAATTCATCTTATTTTGCCGGTGAGCTCGTGTAGCCGCGGCTGCGTTGCCCGGGGCACTTCAAAACTTCGCCGCCGGGGTTAAAAACTCCGACACCGGAGTTCCGAAGTGCGGAGGAGAGAAGGACTTCTACCCATTTCGTGGAATCGCTCCCCAGCCCATGTAAACACGACAGACTGCAAGTTAAGCAATTCGGAAGATTTTTTTCAAAAAAGTTGACAAACCCACAGCTATGTTGTACAATTGTACAGGGATGCGCTTTTATATGGAGAATTATGATGCAGATTGTAATCGATACATCAGTTGTGATCGCTGTTATCGTCAATGAACCGACTAAAGAAAGATTAATTCAATTGACAGATGGAGCCGATATGATTGCCCCCCGTTCCATTCATTGGGAAATCGGCAATGCTTTTTCAGCAATGATGAAACGAAAAAGAATTACCGAAGCTCAAGTTCTCAAGGCAGTGAAATCGTATAAATATATCCCGGTCCAGTTTGTCGATATTCGTATTGAAGATTCTTTGCGCATCGCTCATCAATTGAATATTTATGCCTACGATGCATACATCATTTGCTGTGCCCATAATATCCGGGCTCCATTGTTAACCTTAGATAAAGGATTAAAATACGCAGCCCGGGAATATGGGATAAAAGTGTTGGAGGTTTAATCATGATGGTTTATACATATTCAAATGCCAGACAAAACCTTCTGTCTTTATTGGAGGAATCCATTAGAGAAGGGGAGGTACGCATAAAAAGAAAAGATGGCCGGGTGTTCATCCTGCGTCCTGAAAAAAAAAGAGGGTCTCCTCTCGATATCGAGGGAATCGACAGCGATTTAACTTCGGAAGAGATCGTTCAATTTATTAAAGAAGGGAGAAGACCGGAGTCTGATGGACACTGAGTTGTCTAACATACCGCGGTGTTTGATAATGTGACGAAAAAGCCGTGAGGGGGCTGCCCAAAGAATCGACAGCCCCCTCTATAGCGCTCAGATAAATTG
>JAGLSW010000650.1 GCA_023135565.1 Candidatus Aminicenantota bacterium
GTGGGGTTGAGAATCAAAAGCGCTGCCTGCCACAAACCGGCTTTTACCCAAAACTGAACACTTACAAAAAACGGTATTGCTAACATTCATGATTTCGTGTTATAATAAATCTATTAATCCTATCGAAAAATTAAAATGCAAAAGGTTAAAAAGAAAACCCCAACAGTTCACAGCCGTTCAACTGCTGAATTCCAGGCTTTATCGCAGCAGGTAATCGACGAATCGAATAGGGACCTCCCCTGGGCCGACTATCTTAGCAAAATCTCTCAGACCTTAATCCAATTCTCAGGCTGTGATGCCATCGAAATGCAGGTAAAAGTAAAAGATAGAAAAAACACCTGTGAAGTGACAAAACGTACAAAACGATCGTTTTCCTTCGCTATCGTACCCTGTGCATTAAACCTCGACAAAATAAAATCTCCCGGCCGGGAGGCGGTTCCCGGGGCAGATCGCCCGGACTTACCTCTCTTAAGTGAAGAAAACAATGCCTGGACGGGGAATATGCGGAGCGCCCTAACTGTAGAATGTCCCGATGAGAAAATGAGCTCTTATTATTGCTGCAAAAAAATGAATAAAAGCTATCAATCGATTGCTTTCATTCCTATCAGGGTTGGTAAACATAGGATCGGGGTTTTACAATTGCTGTCCCGGAGAAAGAATTTCTTCCCCAAAAACGAATATGAACTTTATGAAAATTTTGCTTTGACCCTGGGCCCTGTATTGCTGAATCAACGTTCCCAGGCAGCGCTGCGAGAAAGGGTCAAGGAGTTGACCTGTTTATATGGGATTGCCCGGGCAGTGGAAAAACACGAAACCGACTTAAAAGATATATTAAAACAGACTGTGGCGCTAATACCTCCAGCCTGGCAGTACCCGCAGATCACTCACTGCCGGATCATACTTGACGGAGAAAGTTATACCACCCCGGGTTTTAAAACAGGGCCTCATAAACAAACCGCCGGTATAGTGGTAAAGGGAGTCGAACGCGGCGTCATCGCAGTGGTTTACACGGAAAAGAAGCATAAACTCGATGAAGGCCCTTTCTTAGATGAAGAACGGCATTTGCTGAATACGATTGCCGGGGAACTGGCATTGATAATCGAACGGAAACACTCCGAATCGGAAGAGATCAACCTGCAGGCCCAACTCCGTCATGCCGACCGGCTGGCAACCATCGGTCAACTGGCCTCAGGAGTGGCTCATGAGATAAACGAACCTTTATGCAATATTCTCGGCTTTGCCCAACTGACAAAAAAAGACAACCAACTGCCCGAACAATCGCGGCAGGACATAGAAAAAATAATTAATGCCTCTCTTCATGCCAGGGAAATTGTCAGGAAACTGCTGATATTCGGACGGCAAATGCCTACCAAAAAAGTGAGAGCAAATTTAAATCTTATCGTTAAAGAGGGCATATATTTTCTTGAGTCGCGCTGTACAAAGGAAGGCATAGAATTGCTGCGTTCACTTGCCGCGGACCTGCCGGAAGTGGTGGTAGATCAAGCGCAAATGACGCAAGTGCTTGTCAATCTTGTCGTTAACGCCATCCAGGCAATGCCTGATGGCGGCCGCTTGAATATTCAAACACAAACAGGTGAAAACCATATCACACTAATTGTCGAAGACACCGGCACCGGGATGAATACAGAGGTCTTAAAACAAATATTCCTACCTTTCTTTACTACCAAGGATGTAGGCGAAGGAACCGGCCTGGGCCTGTCTGTGGTGCACGGTATCGTCAGTTCACACGGCGGTTCCATCAAAGTTGACAGCAAGGCCGGCGCAGGCACAAAATTCGAGATTCACCTGCCTATCCCAGGATCGGCTAAACCCATTGCAGCGGAGGTTGAATTAAATGGCAAAATCCAACGGAAATGAAAGTATTTTAGTTGTAGATGACTCTACGGATACCCTGGAAATGCTGGAAAGAAACCTGAAATCCAAAGGATACCGGGTTTTTACCGTTCAAAGTGTGGCCGAGGCCATAAAAATCCTCGATGTAACGCCCATCGACCTAATTATCACCGATATCAAAATGCCGAAAGTCAGCGGTTTCGACCTCATAGAGCATGTGAAGGAGAACTACAAAAACATGGAGATCGTTGTCATCACCGGTTACCCCTCCATCGGAGGAGCCATCAGGGCGGTAAAGATCGGCGCCGAAGAGTACCTGCCCAAACCCTTTACCGATGATGAACTCTTTTCCGTGGTGCAGCGGGCGCTGGAGAAACTGCTCATGCGCAGGACTATGAGAGACCGGCTGCAAAAAGTGCCCTCTGCTCCTTTCGGCATTATCGGCAAATCGGAGCAAATGAGAAAGATCTTCGAAGCCGTAGAAAAGGCAGCGTCCGCTTCGGCCACAGTGGTCATTTCCGGGGAGAGCGGCACCGGCAAAGAGCTGGTGGCCAGGGCAGTCCACTACTGTAGTTCGCGGGCTTCGGCGCCTTTCCTGCCGGTAAACTGCGGCAGCATACCGGAGAACCTGTTGGAGAGCGAACTTTTCGGCTATGTGAAAGGGGCCTTTACCGGGGCCTTTGAAACCAGGGCCGGTTTTTTCCAGACTGCCGACGGCGGCACCATTTTTTTAGATGAAATCAGCGAAACCAGCGCCGCCATGCAAGTAAAATTACTGCGCGTCCTGCAGGAAAAAGAAATCTGCATGGTGGGGTCCAGGCGAATTCAAAAAGTAGATGTCAGGATCCTGGCCGCCACCAATAAGGACCTGCTGGACTTAGTAAAAACCGGCGTCTTCAGGGAAGACCTGTACTACCGCCTCAACGTCATCGACATAGATATTCCCCCGCTGCGGGACAGGGGCGGCGATGTCCTACTGTTGATCGGCAATTTTACCTCTAAGTTTGCAGCGGAAGCGAAAAAAAAGGAACCGCGGTTTTCCGATAATGCCCTGGAAGTGTTAAAAAATTATAATTGGCCGGGGAATGTCAGGGAGTTGGAAAATGTGATCCAGAGATTGGTGATTATGAATGAAGAAAGTATCATAGACGTCCCTGATCTTCCCTCGTTGATGCGTTCTTCCATCTGCCGGGAGTTGGGTTTAAATCGCACCCTGGCGGAAGTGGAAGCTGAACATATCGGTTATGTCCTGGCCGGCGTAAAGGGCAACAAAACGCAGGCGGCAAAGATATTGGGAATAGACCGGAAAACCTTAAGAGAGAAATTAAAAGAGAAACATTCCTGAACCTGTAATTTGTTTGTATTTTGGAGTTTGTTTGTGATTTAGAATTTGGGTTTTGTTTGTATTTTGTATTTTGTTTGTATTTTTGGTTTTGTGATTTGTATTTTGTTTGTATTTTGGAGTTTGTAATTTGTTTGTGATTTGGGTTTTGGGATTGGTTTGGAGTTTGTAATTTGGAGTTTGGAATTTTTATATTGCAGCCTTCAAAAGTGGGTAATTTCTCC
Organism: Candidatus Aminicenantota bacterium; assembly: GCA_023135565.1. Classification (GTDB taxonomy): domain Bacteria; phylum Acidobacteriota; class Aminicenantia; order UBA2199; family UBA2199; genus JAGLQA01. The sequence goes on from JAGLSW010000650.1 coordinate 3,421, forward strand.
CCAGTGGTTCAACTTTCCCCACTTTTTCCTTTACCCGGGTTAGCATTTATATCTATTTACCGGGGGAAATAAATTTTTTCAAAAAAGAGAGGAATCTACTAAAACAACCTATACTAAAAGAGATTTTTAATCAAAATATAGACTCCGGCAAATAGGAGCGGATAATTTTTAGGGGAATTCGGCAATTGGCAAAGATATTGCTGTAAAGAGAGCAGGAGGCAAAATGAGACAAGATAAAAATTTCGTGCAAGCAAAAGCTAAAACGGAACAGGAGTTTTATAACGACCTCTGTTCAACCTGCAATCATGGAAAAATCTGTGTAAGTAAAAAAAGTAGGCAAGGTGCGGTGTGGTTCTGTGAAGAGTTCGATAATTTCGTCCCGCTCAAAACCAGGACAGTGTCGGGAAGCGAATTTCGCCTTATTCCACCCTGGAAAAATCCCGGTACCGTGGCAATCAACTCTGCGCCTGTCAAAGGTCTCTGCATCAATTGTGAAAATTGCAGCACCTGCAATTTTACGAAGCCCGCCGGCGGCGTCTGGCACTGTGAAGAATACAGGTAGGTAAAAAACAGATTCTTTATGCAAGGATTAATCAATGGTAAAAAACCGGCACAGGCATTTTTTATGAAACCGGTTGTTTTTTGTGCAAAACAAATTGCAAATATGTTAAACCCTTACGAAAGGAGGATACGTGTTATCTTTTTTTGGAGTTAAACCGAAGAGTTATAATGCAGCACGCAAAAGGAGAAAAGATGAATTCCACTATTGAAAAGATAGTAAAAAAACACAACAATGAATTGGGAGGCGTTATCGCGATTTTGGAGGAAATCCAATCGAAGTACAGCTATCTCCCGGAAGAAGCGTTAAGAACCGTGTCCCAACAGTCGGGCCGCTCTTTAGTAGACATCTATGGAGTGGCCACTTTTTATAAGTACTTCAGCCTGGAACCCCGGGGTGAACACCTGATATCGGTGTGTTTAGGCACAGCCTGCCACGTGCGCCAGGGACCCGTAATCATAAAAGAATTCGAAAGGCAGTTGGACATCCGGGCAGGCGAAACCACAAAAAACAAAGAATTTACCCTGGAAACGGTGAACTGTTTGGGCGCCTGCGCTCGCGGTCCCATCGTCGTGGTTGACGGTCATTACTTCTCCAACGTGAATAAATCCCAGGTAGCGCAAATTTTAAAAAAAGTCCGCGCCGGTCTCGATGCCATAGACCTCAAAGTGGACCAGCGTGTGTTTCCCGTTAAATTGCGCTGCCCTCACTGCAACCACGGCCTGCTGGACACGAACAATCTCGTCGATGACTATCCATCGATCCGGCTCACCGCGGCTTTCGGCAGCAAACACGGCTGGATTCGCCTATCTTCTCTATATGGCAGTCACAGTGTGAAATCGGAGTATGAAATCCCCATCGACACCGTGGTTCATTTCTTTTGTCCCCACTGTCATGCGGAACTGGTCAGCGCCTCTTCCTGTCCGTTATGTAATGCGCCCATGGTACCCATGATTATGTATGGCGGCGGCATGGTGCAAATCTGTTCGCGCCACGGCTGTAAGAATCATATGATAGACCTGATCAAAGGCATTTGCATCAATTGCGACAACCGCCACACCTGTAAATTTATAAAACCCAATGGCGGCGTCTGGCATTGTGAAGAATACACGTAAAGGAAAATGAATTATGAATCAAAAAAAAGTTGAAATAGCGAAAGGAGGATTCGAATGGCAAGATTATCTTCGCTAACAGATTTAAATGAACTGTTCGATAGGATCCGGGATGATGTGGATAAAGCAAAACCTCGTATCGTGATATGCGCCGGCACAGCCTGCCAGGCCAGCGGCGCCAACGACATCATCCGGGTTGCCAAAAAATATATATTGCAAAACCAACTGTTGGATACCATCGGTTTAAGGATTACCGGCTGCCACGGTTTCTGCGAGATGGGCCCATTCATACTCAGCGAACCGCAGCGCGCCTTTTACCATAAAGTCTCCATCGATAATATCAGCAGGATTATCGATGCGGTCATCGCCGATGATTATGTGGAAGATCTCCTCTACACAGACCCCAAAACAAATATAAAATACTACAGCCAGGACGAGATCCCTTTTTTCAAGAAGCAGCAGCGCACCATTTTTAGCTTGAACCAGGAGATCGACCCCATCCGCATTTATGATTATATCAACAAAGGCGGTTACAGGGCCTTAGAAAAAACGCTTTCCGGTTTTTCTCCCGCCCAGGTAGTGGGGGAAGTCAAAGCCTCCGGGCTGCGCGGCCGCGGCGGCGCCGGTTTTCCCACCGCCAGGAAATGGGAAATGTTGGCCCGGGAACCGGGCGAAAACGGCAAATACATCGTCTGCAATGCCGATGAAGGCGACCCCGGAGCCTATATGGACCGCAGCCTGCTGGAAGGGAATCCCCACAGCGTGATCGAAGGCATGACCATCGGCGCTTATGGCACCGGGGCCCACAATGGCGTGGTTTATGTACGCAACGAGTACCCCCTGGCCATCAAGCATCTAATCATTGCCATTCGCCAGGCCACCGACCTGGGCTTATTAGGCAAGAACATCCTGGGCAGCGGTTTTTCTTTCGATATCAAAATCGTAAAAGGCGCCGGCGCTTTCGTATGCGGTGAAGAGACAGCCCTGATAAAGTCGATAGAAGGCAAAATAGGCGAACCGCGCCAGCGTCCCCCATACCCGGTTAAGAAAGGCATCGATAACAAGCCCACAGTGATCAACAACGTCGAAACCTGGGCCAATGTGCCCATTATTATCAACCTGGGCGCAGCCGAATATGCTAAAGTAGGCACTCCCGGCAACTCCGGCACCAAAATCTTCAGCCTCGTAGGCAAGATCAAGAACACCGGGCTTATCGAAGTGCCCATGGGAATCACCATCAAGGATATCGTTTATGACATCGGCGGCGGTTCGCCCGGCCAGGCAAAGATAAAAGCAGTGCAAACCGGCGGCCCCTCAGGCGGTTGTATCCCCGTCGACAAATTCGATCTGCCCATCGATTACGACAGCCTGGCCAAAGCCGGTTCTATCATGGGATCAGGCGGCATGATCGTCATGGATGAAAACACCTGTATGGTGGATGTAGCCAAATATTTCATGAATTTTTTAAAAGATGAATCCTGCGGCAAATGTTACTCCTGCCGCAAAGGCACCCAGAGGATGTATGAACTCCTCGACGACATTTCCGCAGGCAGAGGCACTTTCGAAAAATTGAGCTTATTGGAAGAACTCGCCTATGTAGTCAAAGATTCCACCATGTGCGGATTAGGTCAAACCGCAGCGAACCCGGTGCTTTCCACTCTCCAATATTTCAGGGATGAATATATCGAACATATAAAAAACAAAACCTGTCCCGCCGGCGTATGCAAGGACCTGGTCGGCGCGCCCTGCCAGGATGCCTGCCCCTTAGGCACCGAAGCCTGGCGTTATACGGCTTATATTGCCCGGGGCGAATATGAAGAAGCGTACCGCGTGATCCGGGAAGCCAACCCCTTCCCCTCTGTCTGCGCCCGGGTCTGCAGTCACCCCTGCGAATCCAGGTGCCGGGCAGGAACCACCGGCGGCCAGGCAATCGCTATCAGGGCCTTGAAAAGATTCATCACCGACCGGGTTGACCCGGCGGTCTATAAACCCATGAGAGTGGTAAAATCAGGCAAAGAGATTTCCCCGGTGGCGGTTATCGGCGCCGGGCCGGCCGGTTTATCTACCGCCCACTACCTCTCATTAAAAGGGTATAAAGTAACTGTTTTTGAAAAAGCTGCCGTACCCGGCGGTATGCTGACCCTTTGCATCCCCGAATACCGTATGCCCCGGGATGTGCTGCAAAAGGAGATAGATGCCCTGATAGACGAAAACATCACCTTAAAGTGCGGCACCGCCCTGGGCAGTGACTTTACTATAGACAGTCTTTTCGAAGACGGCTTCAAAGCGGTATTTCTTGCCTTAGGCGCCCACAAAAGCCGCCCCTTAAATATCGAAGGCGAAAAGGTAGAAGGCGTCTTCCCGGCCGTTGATTTTTTAAAAGCCTTTAACTTGAAAGGTGAAAAATTGGCAAAAGGGCATGTAGGTATTATCGGCGGCGGCGACTCCGCAGTAGATGCGGCCAGGGTATCGCTCAGGCAAAAAGGAGTCGAAAGTGTGACGATTTTTTATCGCCGCACCCGCCCGGAGATGCCCGCCCTACCGGAAGAAGTCGATGCCGCCCTGGAAGAAGGCGTACAATTGAAAACCTTAGTCTCTCCCGTCAGGATACTTTCCCAACAGGACCGCCTCAGCGCTGTAGAATTTATCGACAACAAGCAGGGCGAAATCGATGCCGGCGGCAGGCGCAGACCGGAGCCGGTGCCCGGCAGCGAGAAGACCGTGCCCTTAGATACCTTAGTAGTTACCATCGGCGATGTGCCGGATATTTATAATATTTTGACCATGGGGATCGACGTCGTCGATTGGGGCACTATCAAAACCGATAAAGACACCCTGATGACTACCAGGCCCGGCGTATTTGCCGGCGGCGATGTGGTCACCGGCCCGAATACCGTTGTAGAAGCCATCGCTGCCGGGAAAAAAGCAGCCTTCATGATCGACCGCCATCTCAGCGGCGAAGCATTAGAAATAATCCCCCAGGTGAAGCTGCCGGAAGTGTATATCGAACCCACCCAGGAAAGCGACGAAGAAGCCGGTCTCAGCGACAGGATCAAGATTCCCGCCCTGGCTATCGAAAAGAGGAAAAAAAGCTTTGCGGAGGTAGATTTGAGTCTCCCTGTGGCAGAGGCGAAACTCGAAGCGCGCAGATGTATGCGCTGTGACCTGGAGTTCACCGCTTACCGGGAGGAAAAGGAAGAGAAATCCAATGAAACAGGAGAAAAGTCAGCATGATAAATTTAACAATTAATGGCTTACCGTTAAATGTAGAAGAAGGAACCACACTGCTTGAAGCGGCAAAATTCCTGGGCTTTCCCATCCCGACGCTGTGCCATATGGAAGGTCTTTCACCTTATGGCGCATGCCGGCTCTGCCTGGTGGAAATCGGCAGCGGCGCCAAAACCAAACTGGTTTCCTCATGCACCTACCCGGCTGAGGAAGGACTCAAAGTGCGAACCGCATCGGCAAGAGTGATTAGGGCGCGAAAAATGATCCTGGAACTGCTGCTGGCATCCTCTCCGCAGTCGAAGGTCATCCAGGACCTGGCAGCGAAACATGACATTCGCCAACAGCGTTTCAAGCAGGAGTATGAAGACTGTATTCTTTGCGGTTTGTGTGTCAGGGTGTGCCGGGAACAGATGATGGCCAAAGCCATCGGCTTTCACGGCAGGGGCGAGAACAGGAAGTTGGGCACCCCATTCGGTGTCAAATCCGACGTCTGCCGTTTATGCGGCGGCTGCATGTACGTTTGCCCCGCCTGTCAACTCAGATGCACCTATACCGAACCGGAGAAAGCGATCTGCGGCGGCTGCGCCAATCTAAGCCCGCCCTGCGTGGAAAAGGAACCCTTCGATGACATGATGTGCTATATGGACCCCTGCGTCGCTTGTGAAATAGAGACAGAAGATAAACAAAAGAAAATAGAAAGGAGGCAAATAAATGACGTATTCAAGAATTAATTCATCTGCAGCAACACTGACAAAAAACAGGACTGAAGAATCCATCACGCCGTCGTCCGGCATGTGTGTCACCTGTGTAGACGGATGTATCGGAATGTGCGAGATAGGCAAGTCCGCCTATCGCGGTCATGAAGTGATTTATCCGCAGCCCTTCGGCGTGATTACCACCGCGGCGGAGAAGAAATACCCCGTAGATTATTCGCACTTTAACATTATGGGCACAGCCGTCGGCGCGCAGGGAATAGAAGCGGACAGCGATAAAGCCATTTTCCCCGCCGTTAACCTGGAAGTGAAATTCGGCCGCGACAACGGGGTCAAGTTTCGTTATCCCTGGATTATCCCCGGCATAGGCTCCACCAATATTGCCAAAAATAACTGGGAAGGCCTGGCCATCGGGTCTGCCCTGGCAGGAACCGGCCTGACCATCGGCGAGAATGTGGTAGGCATGGATGTGGAAAGTGTGTTTAAAGAGGGCCGGATTGTAGAGACAGTGGATTTGAAACGCAGGATAAAGCTTTACCAGGATCACCAGCGTGACGGTTACGGCGCCATCATTGTCCAGGCCAATGTGGAGGATACTCGCTTGAGAGTACAAGAGTATGCGATAGATAAACTCGGCGTCGAAATTGTCGAACTCAAATGGGGCCAGGGTGCAAAAGACATTGGCGGCGAAGTGAAGATAAAGGATTTGAAAAAAGCCCAACTGCTTTACGAGCGCGGTTACATCGTGTTACCCAACCCCACCGAACCGGAGGTTATCAAAGCCTTTGAACGGGGCGCTTTTAAGGAATTTGAACGTCATTCCCGCGTCGGTATGGTGACGGAAGAATCCTTTGCCCAACGGGTGGAAGAACTGCGCAAAGCCGGGGCAAAATACATTTTCTTAAAAACCGGCGCTTACCGGCCGGCAGACCTGGCCCGGGGCATCGCCTTTGCCTCTAAGTATGATATCGACCTGCTTACGGTAGACGGCGCCGGAGGCGGCACCGGCATGAGTCCCTGGCGCATGATGAACGAATGGGGCGTACCGCCGGTGGAACTCCATTCGCTGCTCTATGAATATGCGAAAAAACTGGCCGATAAGGGAAAACATGTACCGGCATTGGCAGTGGCGGGCGGATTCACTTTTGAAGATCAAATTTACAAAGGTCTGGCCATGGGTGCTCCTTTTGTAAAGTTGGTCGGTATGGCCCGTGCTCCAATCGCAGCCGCCATGGTGGGTAAAACCATCGGCCGCGCTATCGAAGAAAACCAACTGCCTGTTTATGTGGAGCGCTTCGGAAACAAAAAAGATGAAATATTCGTCACTGCCGGTGAATTACGGGTAGAATTAGGTGCTGCTGAATTTGACAAAATTCCTACCGGCGCTATCGGGCTTTATACTTATTATGAAAGGTTGGCCCAGGGTTTGAGGCAGTTGATGTGCGGCAGCCGGAAGTTTGCTTTAGAGCATATATCGCGTGATGATTTAGCTTCCCTGACCCGTGATGCATCTGCGATCAGCGGCATCAGCTATATCACCGAAGTAGATAAAGAAGAAACGGAGGAAATCCTGGATTATTAAAAACATTATCTCCTTAAAAAAAGATTGATGATTCCGGTAACCTTCCATAACGATTAAGTCAAGAGCATAGGGGCGAAGTCACATTCGCCCTTATGTTTCTTTTTCACTTTTTCATCGGCAGCTATCTCACCGCCCCGCCGGGAGCGCCGTAAAGGCTGCATCCCGGCATTATGCCATTACATGGCGGTAATAAACAACATGTTTTACATATTTATAGTTCCCACCATCAGGCGGCTTTTTTTCAAGCTTATTCCTGGAAAAATATTATGAGATTAACGTGCGGAAGAGCTAAGAAGTTAAAATGTCGTAATAATCCAATAATAAATGATGAATTGTGATCCCGACATTACTACCTATGCGATTATGCTTCGTTAAATAACTATATTTAAAACTTGAAATTTCCGGGTATTTAACGTCCTCCAACCTGTAAAACGATAATGTGTCGGTGGTTCTTAATAGATCTTTGTTTAAATCGATTCTTTCCCTGAGTCGAACAGCAACTTTATCGACCGGTTCGAAGCCATCTTTATGCCGGACTATATCCACTTCGACAAAGGCAATCATACCTGCCAGGGTGGTTCCTGTTTCCGGGTAATATCGCCTTTTGACAAACCGCATCATTCCTTCTTCTATGTATGCCTTTTGATATCCGGCATATTTATTAAGCCGCTTACATTCAAAGATAAAACCGGTTCCATCTAAGGTCGAAGCCGATATGTTTTCAAATCTTATATCTACTATACCGGTCCTAACGTCCTGTTTCGATTCCTCTGAACCGGGCTGAATCGAAAAATTAGTTAACATGAATTTATGCCTGATTTTTTTTAAATAATTATTTACTATATCATTTCTTAGAAAATCCTCTAACTGGAAATAGGCATTATCACTGCCCTGTACTTCTTTAATAGTGCGATGAATTTCTTTTCTTGAATAGGGTTTTTTTGATTTCTCTTTTTTTATTTGAGAGTAACCGTAAACGACTAATTTTAGGGCCTGATTAAAGTAGTAATCTGTCGTTTCAAAAACGCCTGCATCCATTGTCACGCGATCTCTCTTCTTCTCCTGCTCTCTGCTTTTACTAAGCTGTCTATAAATTCACTTAAGTCTGCAAAGGCAGCGGCTTTGTGCCAATATTTTTTCCGGTTCGGCTTTATTACATAGAACGAACTTTTGTTAAAACCTCGTATGTCCTGTTGGATATATAGGTCTTTACTTAAATTATATATCCCCAAATCCCCAATTGTATTAATCATCTCAATTTCATCTTTGCTATTTTTGAAAGATACCTGTCCGTCAACATTTCGCTTCCCGCTTACATTGAAGTGGAACCCGGTAAACCCGGGTGTCACATGAATGTCAACAAAGAAGTATTTATGCTCAGCGGCAAACCTAACACTAAAATGATCGATAAATACCTGCGCATATCGAGTCAAATACTCCCTGTCGGCCCGGCTCCCGGGAGATAAGGGCCTGAAAATATCCGCATGTTTGCTATTTCTATCCTCCTCCCGTTTTAGAACCGGGAGAGATACTTCAATAGCATAATCTACCAGTGACAGTTCTTGCTCGCTAATACCGTAAGCATCGTTTATCGCTGACTTTAATTCTTCCCGGTATTGCCGCAGTTGATTTTTTAGTTGACTGTCTAAGGGATTTCTTTCTAATTTATTTAGCGCTTCCTGTATCTCGATCGTTAATCTGCCGATACTTTCTTCCCGGGCAATAGGAAAAGAAAAAAACTCCTCGAAATCGGCTCTTGTTCTACCGATGCCCAGGGAAGATCCGGTACACAAAATGAAATAAGTAAATAACCTGGAGTTGATTAATCCTGCCATATTCTTTAAAATAGTTTCAACTGCCGGAGTGTAACCGGTTTCTTTCCCAGGCTTGACAGAACATACTGTGGATGTAAAAACTATATTATCATTTGAAAAAGCAGAAACACCTTTAAAATCGTCATCAGCCAATAAACCTTTCTTAAAAAGCAATTTCTTGCCCGTAAAGAAATAATTATCAGGTAAAGAACCGACCTTCATGTCCTCGTAGATCCGGTTCCGCTTTTCTGAAGCCAGCTCCCCGGCTTTTTTCTCCCAGGTTTTAGATGGAGAAATTTTAAATTGCTGGAAATCTTTGCCGGAATTAACTTCTAAGAAATCCCAATTTCTTATGTTCTCCGTGTTTTTTCTTTTTTCCGGGGAAATAGAATTGTCTATGGGCTTTAAACCGCCATGGTAAGCAAGTTTATATTTTTTCATTAATTTTTTAATAGCCGGGAATTCCTCCTTAAGACGTTTTATAAAATAAAAATCAAGGATATTCCCGTGTACCAATATTTTCCACAGCCAATCGTATCCGCCTTTAGATTCCATAAAATATTTTTGTTTTATTCTTTTAAAATCGGGTTTTTCTATAACGATCGTTTTGAAATAATTAAAAAAACGGTTGGGCCTGACTGTAATATGTCTAACCATATTTCTCGATGTGTCGTCATTTTTTCCTGCCGGATGAAAAAAGACTATAACAGCGGATTGGTCGGCTGCTTCAAAAATTTTATTCCCTCCGACTATCTTATTATTAACCGATGAGAGTTCAAATACCTGGGTTACATGAAACTTGTTAAGAAAATAATTACGCCAACTTTTCATAGGGCCGGATGTGTTGTAGATATTTTTACCGGTAACGATAAACACACATTTCGTGTCTTTAGCGGGTTTTATAAAGTCGCTCACCCGGATCATGAAAGCCTGCGAAATTTCCTTTTTCAAAATTGTCAGCTCGATATGCTCCCGCGGGTTTTCTGTCTTCTCTATCTCGTTCCTGTTTTTTATATATTCATAGTACCGGGAGGTTTTCACGACTCCCCAGGGAGGATTACCTATAATAAAATCAAGATCGATTTCCTTTTTAAATTTTGTATTAAACGCATGTTCTTCATTAAAAAAATCCGCTTCTTTACCGGCGAATAAATTCTTGTTTCTTAACTGCTCAAAACGGAAATTTTTAATTTCCTTTGGGGTTTTATAATCGAGAAGAGTAATATAAAGTGAGAAAATAGTAATTTCAATCGCTTCTTCATCTATATCTATCCCGAAAATATTTTCACGAACCAATTGCCACAACCTGTCATCAGGGACAATTAACCTGTTATCCGGCCCTTTTCTCGGATTTACCAGCATCTCTTTTTCGATAATTTTCCTCAAAGTCTCCACCAAAAAAATGCCGGAGCCGCAAGCAGGATCCAACACCCGGCAAGAAGCTTCTTCCTGCTCATCGAGATAAGGGGTAACTGTTTGCGCTAAGATATAATCTACTAAAAAAGGGGGAGTGTAATATGCTTTGATCTCTTCCTGTCTCGATCCGGAAAATTCTCTAAGTTTTATATTTTTCCCCCTGACTTTTCTCGACTCTCCCAGGAAGTTTTCATATATATTGCTTATCAACTCCACAGGGATAACCTCGAAATCATAGAATCTGAAAAGCGATTTTTGAACAGTATAACTATTAAACCCATCCCCCTTCTCATCGAAGAAGGAAGAACAGGAAAACAAATAATATATTACATCCAGGTGTTTTTGAGTAACCGTGCTTTCTTCATCGTAAATAATTGCATTATTATCGTCTTTATCAATTAATGGAAACAGGTCTCCGTTAAATTTATTCATTATATTACTGAAAAATTCATATAACCTGTTTTTGTCCTTCAATAGGTGCTCAAAACTTTCCTGTCGTGTTTTCTTATCCTCCCCCCGGATATACCGGTCATCTTCAAAACTAACTTTTCTATCTATTAGATATCGGATAAAGAGTGATCTCCCTATTAACCTGTTTGCGGTTTTAGCAGACAATCCTCCTTCATCTTTTGCAATTAATATTCTCCTGGCATCAGTGAGATTTCTTAATAAAAATTTGTCTACTTTAGGTGTATTTTGAAAATATTTTTTATATAATTTCTGCCAGGTTTTTCCTATAGCCAAATTTGTAACCGAGAGGTCCTCTAAATCGGGTTCGATTCTTTTCAGCCACTCTCTTTCGCCATCAAAAGCATAACCGTGATAAATATCTAAAGAAAGTTCATCATCACGAGTTATGATGACAACCGGCGCCTGACCGAAACTGAAAGTCCAACCTGGAATTTCTTTTTCAATTGCCCTGGTCGGGTTATTAAAAAACAGGATAAAAGGATTATTCAGCGGTTCCGGGTGTTCTCTGTTACCCGGTTCTTTCCCGTGAAAAAGGCAAAAGAAAGCATAGGGTTTTATGATATCCCGCAAAACACGACTGAGCCGATATGGGAACTTGTGAAACCATACCTCAGCTTCATCGTGATAGAAAAGACCATTTTCGCGGCTATATCCAAGCTTTCTGAATAACTCGTCTACTCTTTTCACGTTCGCTACCTCTGTACTTCATATGCGTATTTCAATTTACTTTTTATGTTATATAGGAAAATCGAATAAAATTCAAGTGAGTTTGAGCTTTTTTAGAATTTCTTCTCAATTATTGACCCGGCATTTTCTAAACCTATACGCAGGAAATTTTCCCGGGATTTAAGTTAAGCAAAAATTATTTTTTGAAAAAAACACAGTCCGTGATCTCCGCCTCGCCCCGGGCACAGTCGTCGGCAAAAGTCTCGCAGGTAGGCGCACCGCAGAGACTGCAATCTTTGCCGGAGAGCTTGGCAAAAATACGTTCCTTTTTTTTCATCCGTTTGATAGATTCGCCGATGTCGATCTCGGAGTCCCTGGTGGTGCGGGGCAGTACCGGTTCTTCATGAAAATAGAATCCCCGGCGGTACTTCTCGATGACTTTCTCTTCGGCTATATTGGGCGGCCGGCCGTACTTCTCCTGCATCTGGATGGAATTATGACGCGCTACATAAGGATCTCTAACACAAAAAACACCGTTGGTGCAGCCATGCAGACAGGCCATGGCTTCGATAAAATCCACATAGTGGAGTTTGTTGCTCTCGATATCGTTAAGGATGCGTTTAACATGGTCGATCCCGGCCACGGAAAGAGCCCTATCGTATCCCACATTCTGGGAGAAGTGCCCCAACATACCCCAGGCTTTGGGGTAATAGAACTTGTCGAGGTCGGCGATCTTGCCACCCTGCTGGATTTTAATCACTTCGGGCAAAATGAGATTGTATATATCTTTAACGGGAATGGCGCCGTCGATCCACGATCTTTTCTTTTCAGCAGGCTGTTTAATGGATACGATTTTGGCCGGGCAGGGGGTGATATAAATCACGCCGATTTCGTCTTCCTTGAGACCGAGTTTTTTGGCATAATGGAGCCTGGCTTCCCGGGCGGTTATCTCACGGGGCACATCCAACGGGTCTAAGTGGGGCACTAAGCTAGGGTAAAGCACCTGGATGAGACGCACCACTGTGGGACAAAAAGAACTGATTATAGGGCGAATCTGGGGGTGCTGCTCTAAGTGGTAGCGCAGCGCAATTCCCTCTTCGTCGCATACTTTTGCCACATCGGCAACTTCGTTAAAGCCGATATTTTTCAGCGCCTGCCGCACCACGCCCGGGGGCACCGTTACGCCGAACTGGATATAGAGGATATTCGACGGTAAAGCGATATGGAATTTAAAGGATTTCAGGTCTTCCATGGTCTCGCTTACCGGCACGAAAACCTTTTCCGGGCACATATGAATGCATTCGCCGCAGTCCACGCACAGGTCCTGGAAAAAGGTGACTTTGTTCTCATAAACCCTGATGGCCTTAGTAGGACAGGAGCGCACACATTTTAACCTGCCTTTGCATCGTTCCTGGACGATCAGGTGAGCATGATAGAAAGTTGAATTATCCATGCTAATCTTTTATAAAAAATCTCATCTCCAATTTTGTGCCTTTGCCGACTTCGGAAGTGACGTTGATTTCGTCGCTGTTTTTTTTCATGTTGGGCAGCCCCATGCCGGCGCCGAATCCCATGGCCCGCTGCTCTTCCGTGGCTGTAGAAAAACCCGGCACCATAGCTTCCTGGATATCCGGGATGCCTTTGCCTTTATCATTAATGACCACCCTGATTTCGCTGTCGCTGGCAGTCAAAGTGACGGTGGCTTTTTCAGCGTGCATGACCACATTCATCTCGCCTTCGTAGGTGGAAATGGCCACGCGCCTGATCAACTGCATGTTATAACCGATCTCTTTTAATATGGTCTTGATGCCTGTGGAAACCAACCCGGCGCTGGCGAAGTCCTTGCCGTCCACGAAGAATTCGTGGCTGGTGATATTTTTTTCTTTGCCCCGCATCATGATGCCGTTGGTGGGACGCAGATGGCCATCGGCCCGGGCTATTTTTATACAGGCGTCGAACATATCCGCTTTGGTGGTGAGAACCACGATCCCTTTTTCTTCGGCAAATTTGCGAATATCGGGGCCGGGCTTTTTGCCCCGCAAAAAAACGATGGCTTTGAGATCGGCCATATGAGACGATATCACCGCCTGCACCGTGTTTAGCCCGGTCAACAGGCAGGCGCCTTCCCTACCGTAGGCCAACACATCGCTCATCAAATCGGAAGCGTATATACCTGAAACTTTGGATTTAAGCCTGTCACGGCAGACTAAAACATCAGCTTTGAGCGCTTCCTTAATTTGCCCGATTTCGAGGTTAAATCCTTCACTATCTTGCATATGCGGACTTCTCCACTTCTTTATTTTTTATGATACCGGCTCGGCCTAACCCTGCTGCGGGCTTAAACCGAGAGCCGCCAATTTGCCGGCCAGTTGGAAAGTAGAGTCGCCGGAAGACAATATGATCACATGGTAGCGGTTGGCCAGGTCGATGGTTTTCTGGGGCACCGGTTTCTCCTGGGGGACAAGAACGGCTGCGGCGTCCACTAAATTAGCGGCAGAAACGATATTCGTATGTGTCTGCACCGTAACCCACAGGTCCCCGGCCCGGGCGCCGGTCATGGTATCCGAAAGCATATCTGAGATAAATACGCCTTCTACTTCTCTTTCTTCCACATCGGTTAAGGGTTTCAGGTTCATTTTTTCGATAATTTCCTGGAGTTTCATTTATTCCTCCTCGTGATTATAATGTTAATAGTGTTTTTTCAAGACTAAGCTTGAAAAAAAAGCCACCTGACGGTGGGAACTTGAAATAAAAAAAACATGTTTTTTTATACCGCACTGTAAGTGTTCATTACCGCCATGTAATGGCATATGACCGCCATATATCGGCACAATTTTTTTCATAGGTAATCTATTTCTCTCCAGGGGGGGTTAAGGAGAGCATGTCCACATCCTTAATCACCTCTGCGTAGCAGGTGGCCAGGTTCTTCACCATTTCATGAGAAACGAACTTGATCCTGGACCTACCGCTTTTCCGGCGGCTGTTGAAATATTCTTCCAGAATGGTGATTTTTTCCGGGGTGAGCTGCTCTCTCTCTTGCATAGGCAGGAAACCGAAAGCTACGTATACGTAGGTCCGTTCCGCTTCCAACTTTTTCCTGACGACGTCTGCTTCACATTTTTCGTCGCACCCGGTGCACATCATCAATCCCATCAATTGGGAGAAATCTTCTACTATGCCGCATGTCTTGCATTTGAGATCGAAACGAAAGGACTGGGCAGTTTCCATTACGTTCCAGAAATGTTCTCCTTCACGATATTCGTCCAACGACGGTTTAAGCTCGGCCGTAAAATAGTTGGCAACTTTATCGCAGTGGAAACATTTTTCCGTTATAATATGGCCGTATGAAACGTTTACCATTTCCCACCGGTGTGGGCAATTTTCTTCATTCATATATTCCTCCGGCTTCAAAGAGCAATATTTACCTATTTTCAATATCTTGCTTGAAAATACCGCACTGTAAGTTTTATTATAATTAAAAAAACACTCAATTGCAAGCTTAGTGTCGATAAATTCGATTTTTTTTTGAATTCCGACTCACAGTACTTTTATAATTGTAATTTTAGCAGCAAATTTTGCGATCGTATGTAACTTAATTCCGGGTGATTCGTTTATAACACAGCGGCTGGCAGTTGTTGAATACTTTTTTTACCATTCGTAAATGCTCTCCAACAGAAGGCTGGGTTATGATTTCGCCGCTGCCCCGGTTAAACATCACCTGGATAGTCCCGGCACACATGGAGCCCCGCTCACTACCCAACATCATGTATTTTCGTTTTTCATCCTTCAGGTTTTTAAGGTAATAATCGACTATCTTTTGTTTCATTTGCGCCGGGGAACTGCAGCAGCGACTGCTCACCCTGGTACAAAAAACATGGGGTTTGCTTTCGTGGTCTACGATGGCTTCGATTACTTCGGGCAGGGGATGCCCGTGTTTATCGCCGACAGAGACCAGGGCAAACCGGGGCTGGACGCGATCCAATATTTTTTTCATGTCCCGGCCCGATCCCGCGGGATTGCTGCCCGCGGATATACTGCCGCCGTGGTGGGGTACTTTGAATACATCGGAGGATAGGTCTTCCCGGTCGCTTACTTCTTGCCAACCTTCATAAGGCAAATCCCCGGTGTAGAGTATTTTTTTCCCGGCAAAGACAAGATAAAGCAGTACGGAGCCCAGGTTGAAATCATTTTTCCTGACAGCATGGCCTTCCTGGAACAAATCGGGATATATGACATGGCCCTCGATGCCCAGGGCTTCCAGTTCACCGGAAAATAATTGCGATGAACTGCTTTCGGCTGTAATGAGTTCAAATTTTAGGTCGTGTTCTTTTTTCAGATCAGCAAGATCATCCAATCGTTCGGCCATACCGGCGAGTTTCGTTCTTTCAAAAGAATGACTGTTAATGAAAATATAACCGGGTTTAAAAGCCGGCCTGCCCGATTGCACAGGGGGCTCGCAGCACTGCCGTATGACTTCGTTGAGTCCCTGCATGTGGTCCAGGTGGAAATGAGAGATGAGTATCAAGGGCAGGTGTTTGATTTTTAATTTGTCATGCAGCAATTGGCCGATTACATCGCTGTCCCCGGGGTCGATGACAATAGCCGCTTCCCGGTCGGGGATGTGTACTACATGAGAATCTCCCTGGCCTACATTAAGAGTGTAAAAATGAACCCGGTCTCCACTGGGGGCGGGCGTTTCCTTTATGCCGTTCACGAGCCTTCCTTTTGCCATAAGGCCGCGGTGCGGTCGTATACTTCCCTGCCGAATAAAGAAACGAATGACCGTTCGAAAGAGGGTTCCCGGTATTCTAAAGCTTCTATGTCATACAGGCGATCCGGTTCTTTTTTGTCGATTTTAGCAAAAAAACGCCGGCCTATGTGCGCTTCCGCGGGGAATTCGGCAGCGGGCATTTCCAGGAGGCGGTCCGCCGCGCCCGAGTGTTCCACGTTCACGGACAGGGTATCCTCTTTTATGTCTACGATTTTGCCTGATACGTACAGGGGTGCCGGGGGGATGGGGGGTTCTAACCCGGCAGTGTAAGAGTATAGGCGGTTCATCAAACTCACCGGGGTTTCCAGGGCCGCGGCGAATTCGTCCAGTTCTTTTAGGGCGCCCGTGTCCTGCTGCACGATGCGGGAAAGAATGCGGCACAGTGTGTCTACCATGTGCAGCAATTTGCCCAGGGCGCGGTTTTCTTCTTCCCGGCTGAATCCGGGAAAGGTGAAATGCGCGGGCATTTCACCGTAGGTAGTGCTGAAACGGTCGATGTACCGTGCGGCTGCCGCCGGGGTAAGGGGTTCCGCGCCGGTGGGTAGGGAACCGGCTTGTGCTGTTTTTTCTTCTGCCGATGCGTTTTGCTGCTCCAACTGCTGCAAGAAGGCAAGGAGTTTTTCTTTCCCCGGCGGGGTGAACAGGTCGATTTTGCTTTTGGTCATAAAAACCTGCCACAGGTCGTGCTGCCCGGGGAGCTTTTTTATATAACCTTTCGCTATTTCAGCGGCGATGTTGTGCCAGCCGAAGGCTGCGAAGGATTGACACAGGAAAGCGATGTTTACCGGGTTTTGGGGATTTTGCACCGCCAGTTCGTCGAAATAGGCGATACGTGCCAGGTTTTTTTGAGCGGGGGTAAACCACTGCTCCCGGTAGGAGAGGTCGAGGCTTTCGGCTGCGCTTTCGGGAGCCGGGTCCGATGCGGTTTCGCTTTGGGGGTCTGCCGCGGCTGGAGGGGAGGGTTTGCCGGCAGCTTTGTTTATCAAGTCATAGAGGTCTTTGACGCGGTAATAGAGGGCCTCGTTTTCCCGTTTTAGGGCTGGGATAAAGCCCAGGTCCGCGACAGCGGTCAGGTCGCTGTGAAAGTAGTAGAGGGAGTAGAGCATGGTAAAGGCCGCCCATTGGCGGAATCCTGCTGCACCGGGCCAGGTAGGAATTTCGCCGTTGTAATCGAGCAGCCATTTTTTTTCCGCGCCGGTAAAAGAGAAGGGGGGCGGGGTAGGAATCTCTGCCGGTTTTACAACCTGTCCGGGGGCCGGAACCTGGAGTTGTACGGTAATTTCTTTTTTTTCTTCGGCTGCTTCGGTTTCGGTTATTTCGAGTTGTTTTGCTTTTTCCAGCAGTTGCTGTGAGCCTGTTTCCCGGGCCCATTGCCGGAGGGCTTTGGCATAGGAGTTTCTTACGATTACATTAGCGGGTTCCAGGGAGAGGGCTTTTTCAAACAGTTTTTCGGCCCTGTCTTTTTCGCCCCAATCTACCAGTGCATTGGCATAGGAGTTTATTACCTGGATATTTTCCGGTTGAATTTCGAGGGCTTTTTCGAACAGTTTTTTCGCCCTGTCTTTTTCGCCCCACTGCACCAGTGCAATGGCATAGGAGTTTATTACCTGGATATTTTCCGGTTGAATTTCGAGGGCTTTTTCGAACAGTTTTTCGGGCCTGTCTCTTTCGCCCCACAACACCAGTGCATTGGCATAGGAGTTTATTACCTGGATATTTTCCGGTTGAATTTCGAGGGCTTTTTCAAACAGGTTTTCCGCCCTGTCTCGTTCATTCCACTGGGTCAGTGCATTGGCATAGGAGTTTATTACCTGGATATTTTCCGGTTGTATTTCGAGAGCTTTTTCAAACAGTTTTTCGGCCCTGTCTTTTTCGCCCCACTGGGCGAGTGCATTGGCATAGGAGTTATACGTGGGTATATTTTGGTCATCGATGGCTAAGGATTTCTCAAACAGTTCTTCGGGCCTGTCTCGTTCACTCCACAACACCAGTGCATTGGCATAGGCGTTATACGTAGGTATATTTCTGCCATCGATGGCTAAGGATTTTTCAAACAGTTTTTCGGGCCTGTCTTTTTCGCCCCACTTTACCAACGCTTCGGCATAACTGTTCAACACTCGCACGTCCCCGGGAGAACTTTCCAGGTAGGTGTCATAGAAAAAATCAGCCGAATATCGCAATCCCATCCGCTCGAATAAACGGGCGGCTAAGGATAGGTTGAACCGCTTATTCTCCTTGTTCCCGATGATACGGTTTACAATATTCCCGGCCTGTTTCTCATGCCTCTCCCAACGCAGGTAAAATTCGGCCTGGGCGTTCAAGCTAATAAGGTTGCCTTTGTTCTTGTCGGTTTCCATTTGCCGGGCATTCTTAAATTGCGCATCCGCTTCGTGGTAATCACCGGGCCGCTTATATAAGAATTTAGCGAAGCTGACATATTTGCTCTCGTGTTTTTTTACGGCAATGGACTTTTCGTAATATCCCCGGGTTTCCTCCTCGCGGGAGTTGGGGTAACGGATATCCAGGGCCTGGGCAAGAAAAAAATAACCGTCCCCTATCTCTTTACTCAGTTCGATACTCTTGCGGCACAAACTCCCGGCCCGGGTCGCCAATTCCTGTTTATGCCGGGGATCCCCGGTTTTTTTGGCTTCCCGTACCAGGGCCTTCGCCCGGGAGACCAAACTCGAAGGCATCAACAGCGGCGCCTCTCCCCAGGCTTGCCAGGCCATATCACCGGCCCATTCACACAGGTTGTTGGCGATTTCGCATATGCCTATGCTGTGGGCTTCACCGGGACTATACTCATACCTGCGGCGCAGCTCTTTTACCTGCCGGGTGAAAATTATTCCGGCCTTTATCTTTTCCGCATGCTTTATATTGTAGCCGCGGCCGTATCGATATACCGGCTCATAGGTTTCTTCTTTGCCCGGGGCAGCGAAAATCAAACCCTCTTTTTCCAGTTCCACCAGGGTTTCCGCCATGCCCGGGCCGGAACACAATACAGTGCGGGGCACGGGCCGTCCGGCCCACTCCAAAGCCTTTAACACAGCCTGCTTGTCCAGCGGCATCTTTTTAAATAATTCGCTTAATACAAATTCTTCCTTTTCCCAGGGCGGCAAATTTTCCAATGTTTCGATTTGCGGTTCGATTTCGGTTGCATCTCTCGCTTGCTTGACCCACAGGGCCAGGAAACGCAGCAGTCGCAGGTTGATACCGGCCGCCGCAAGAATACGCTTCAACATTTCCGGTGCTGGGGAGCTGCCCATGGATAAACCGCTCCAACCCTCGAACAAAAACTCGAATTTCTTCCGGGATAAAGGTCTTAACCGCAGTTCCCGGTCCTTTTTCGCAGCCGTGGAACGGAGGATTTTCGCCAACTTCTCAGCGGCGGCGGAGTCGCGATCCCCGGGGCTGCGCTCCGTGACCGCGATTAACCGCGATTTTTTCTCCGGGTACGCGGTCTGTTCCCGCAGCACCTGTTTTTTCTTGCTCTGCCGCGGCCCGCCGCTCACCTTCCCGGCTCCCCCGAACAATTCGTCCACCTGGAGAGATTCCCCGGGACCGCGGCGAAACCACCGGGCCAGCATTTCCCGCAGTTCCTTTTTCGTTGATGTTTCAGCACCCCTCTGAAGCAGGTGTTTTAAACTGTCGAAGATCACCTGCACTTCCTGCTCTTGCAGGATATTACCGATTTCTTGCTCCAGCCGGGGAATATATTCTTTTAGATTCTCTTTTTCCAGTACGCGGGGCGATTTCACCAATCCCAGTTGGATACCCATACTCAACACCACTTCGGCACAAGTCACATGAGGCGTATCCACAGTTACCCACACCGGCGGTTTACCGTTCCGCTCCCCTTTCTCAGCCAATGCCGCCAGCAGAGCGGTTTTGCCGACTCCCACTCCACCGCTCAACAAGACCAGGGGATAAACGCGGCTGATTCTTTCAAGACGGGCCAGTTCTTTTTCCCGCCCGGCGAAATCTTCATCCCGGGGCCAGCGGGGCAGTTCACCGAATAACCGCGCCAAACGCTGTTTGTAATAATGCTTCCACTCCCTGCTGTCCAAATACTCTTCCCAGGTAAGGGAGATGTTTTCGATGCCGTGTTTTTTAGCGATGCCCCGTTCCAGGTGTTCAGCGTTAAAAACAAAAGACGCAAATTCGGGGTTGTTTTTTTTGCATCGGTTCAACAGTTCATCTAATGCTGCTGAATCGAATTCTTTGTCGATAGAAGCAATAAATAGATGCTGCGGTTTATAGGTATTGTAAGACACACCCGGTTCAGCCACGATTTGCTCCTGCCAACCGCTGAACGGCTGCGTGCCTGCCGCCGCTGTAAGAGGAATCATTTCGATTTCCGGCCCGCTGTGTTCTCCCGCTGCGGTATCTCGATAGAGCCTTTTTTGGGCTTCGCTTAGAATGCCGCAGTCGCCGTGGGTATAAATGCGCTTAAAAGGAAGCGCTGCCGTCATGTAATGAGTCAGTCCGGGTTTTAGGGGCCCGGCGGCACAGGCTTCTTTGAAAAAGGCCGGGGGTTCCTTTTGCAGCGAAAGAGGAGGATACCCGGCTTCCCCGAGCGTACGGGCGCCCACAAAAAGGGCATCCGGGACCGGTATCCCGGCTACTGACGGTATCGTTCCTGTTTCGAGCATGCCCCTATTTTACATCAAAAAAGTATTTTGTGCAAACCTCAAGTTATGTGAGAGGAAAATGGGATAGGCGATTATGATGCGAACTTTACCTGGAAACGAGTGAAATTAAATCATTTTTTGCCTCCGGCGGCCCCTGC
>JAGLSW010000651.1 GCA_023135565.1 Candidatus Aminicenantota bacterium
ATAAAAGCTAAGAATGCAGAATGGCAGATAAAAAACAAGGTTGCTCACCGCCTTAAGTTAATTAGATCAAAATTAGGATTGACGCAAAGGGAATTTGCAAAACGGCTAAAAATTTCCGGGCCGACATTATCAAAGGTTCGTGAATCGAAACCGGCCCTTGCTTTCAAGAAAATATATGGGGGGTATACTATTAAAAGGATTTTACATTATACTATACTATACTATATTGTGTTGTGTTGTACTTTTTTTTGGTATTGTTACACGCCACCGACAGTATGCTAAAACCCCTTAACTATGAGCATTTCAAAAAAAATTTATTTTTTTGATGGTGAATTTGGCACGGGGAACCGTTTAGGGACTGCCTATCGAGACAAGATAGCCGGATCGTTTCCACAATCGTCCATGCAGCTATTACAGCCGGTCATTCGTAGGCCCCAGGGCGTGGCACGGGGAACCGATAAGCTGCTTCGCAGCAAGGGTGATGACAGCGCCTCTCGATCAACAAAGGACGAAGCTCTATTGGTGGAAACGCTGTAAAGCCTGGAGAATGGCCTCAGTGCCGAAACCCAGGGAATCTACCGGGATACGCTCATTGGCGCCGTGCATAAGGCTGAGAAAATTCATGTCCTGCGGAAGCTGCATAGGGGTAAAACCATAGGTCTGGATGCCTAATTTAGAAAAATAACGGGCATCAGTGGCCGCGGTTATCAAGATGGGAACAGGGATACCTTTAGGATCAGCTTCCTGCAAAATTTCCGCCAGGGTGGGGAATAATCCTAAATCGGGCTTCCCGGATCCGGGCTGATAGGAAAGCACATCGAAAGCAATACCGGTGCCTAAGAGTAAACGCAGTTCCTTTTTTATATCCTCCGGGCTGAAACCGGGCAGCAAACGCACATCCATCTCAAATTCAACCTGACTGGGAATCACATTAAATTTCGATCCTCCGCGCACCACGGTGGCGTTGATCATGTTGTGAAACAAAGGAGCAAAGGCCCGGCCCGATTCGCCGAGTTTGTTCAATATTTTGTCGGTGAAACGGTGGTTTAACAACCGGCGCATAAAAAAACCTTTAGGAAATGGGAGCTCTTTTGCGAATGTCTCGAACATAGTGCGCACAATAGGGATAATGTGTACCGGCAGGTAATTTTCATCTAACATTTGCAGCGCCCTACCCAGCTTTGCCATGGCGCCGCCGCGCAGCACAAAAGCGCCGTGACCGGGAGGCCCCTGGATTTCAGCTTTGATGTGGCAAACCTGTTTCTCAGCCACCTGCACCAAATAAAACTTCTTGCCTTTTATATAAAAAGTAAAACCGCCGAATTCACCTAAAGCATATCGAACGCCGGTAAAATGTTCGCCATGGTTTTCCACTAAATAGCGGGCGCCGAATTTGCCTAATGCTTCTTCGTCGCTAACTATACACAATACTACGTCACCGGGCAAGTAGATGCTTTTGGCAGCAGCGCGAAGAAAGGCGCAAAGCATCATGGCAATCCCGCTTTTCATATCCAATGCGCCGCGACCCCAAAGGAAACCGTCTTCGATCTTGCCTTCAAAAGGAGGATGCAGCCAGTCCTGTCCCTGGACGCCGACCACGTCTACGTGGCCGTAGAGCAGTAAAGGCGGCGCGCTGCCCTGGCCTTTTAGCCGGGCTATCAGGTTGGGGCGGTTTGGGTCTCGAGCTAACAGGGTGGTTTTAATTCCCGCCTGTTTCAGCAGTTTGTCGATGTATTTTATACATTCGGCTTCATTGCCGGGCGGATTGGTGGTATCGAAAGTAATCAGTTTTTGCAGCAGTTCGACGGGCTGTCGAAAAATGTTCGTTTCGGTGCCGGGTTTTTTGTTTGCCATGGAATTTTATATCATATCCAGCCTTATTTTGCAACTTTTATTCTTGTAAGTGTTAGTTTTGGAAAAACTAAACACTTACAGCCTTCAGCTTTCGGCATTCGGCTTTCAGCATTTGGCCATCAGCGGGAACAGCCATCAGCCATCAGCAAACGGGCATTCGAGAATTCTTAGGGGTTCAGGTTTCCCCTTTAATCCCTCCCTCGCAGCAAAGGTGATGTTAGCGCTTCTCAATCATCAAAAGTTTTGTTCAAACT
>JAGLSW010000652.1 GCA_023135565.1 Candidatus Aminicenantota bacterium
ATCAAAACTTTTGTTTAGTTAAAATCAAAAGCGCTCACCCGCTGCTTATTGCCTCCCCGTGCGCACGGGGTTTAGGAGGTTATTATGAACATCGAGACAGTAACGGAATATTTAAAAAATATCCGCCGGGAGGCGGGATTCATCTCCGCCGGCGTATTAGAACCTATTCCTTACGAAAACAGCAAAAAAAATACCCGGGTAGAAATCAGCAATCCTGAGTTTACCTCTCTTTGCCCGAAAACCGGGCTGCCGGATTCAGGAACGATTACTATCAGGTACCTACCGGATAAATTTATCGTAGAACTAAAATCCCTGAAATACTACTTCCTGCAATTTAGAAATACCGGTATTTTTTATGAACATCTGACTGCTTTGATCTTAGATCATCTTGCGGCGACGCTTCAACCTTTCGAGATGACTGTTGAAGCGGAGTTTACCCCCCGCGGCGGAATTTCTACGAAAGTCGTGTCGGAGTTCAAAAAGAAAACCTGAATTCTCTTGAGCTCCTCCTCAACCTGAGCCCTCTTGAGTTCCTCCTGAGCCCTCTCGAGTTCCTCCTGAGTTCTTCTTAAGCTCCTCCTGAGCTCTCTTGATCTCCTCCTGAGTTCTCTCGAGCTCCTCCTGATCTCTTCTTAAGCTCCTCCTGAGCCCTCTCGAGTTCCTCCTGTATTTTCTTTTTTACCCCCGGGTCATCCCGGTCTTCTCCCGGGACATTCTTAGCGCCTCCCGGGTTTAGTCTCATCATGCCCAGCACCCCGATACCGGCCCACATCAAAGCGATCAACCGGCGCATCAGCACCAATGTGATTCCTAAACCTGTGCCTAATTTCAGCAGTGCAAATATGGCCACGTAGGTGGCTTCGTAAATACCTAAGGAGGCTGGGGTTATCTGGATTGCAAAAGCGATAGAACCGAGAGAAACGATGATAAAACTATCTAAGAAGGTTATATTCTTTGCCCCGATAAACATCAATGTCAGGTGAATTTCCGTTGTCCAGAAAAGCACTAACAGGGAATAAAAGAAAAAAACCTTTACAAAGAGATTTTTGTGTTTTCGATAAAATTCGGAGATATAGCGGTCGGTTTCTTCTATTTTTTCTTTATTGTTTTCTAAAAATTTAGGCCTGATTTTCATTTTCCCCAGTAAGTTAATAATCCAGCCGAAAAATCCCTTTTTCTGTTTATAAAAAATAAAGACGAGCAGCAGCGAAGTCAGACAGACAAAAGATATAAAAATAATCTTATATTTACCGGGCATCGGTATCCTGGCAATGGCAATAGTGACTCCTATGATGGTGAAAAAAATAACGGTAAACGATTCTATCGTTTTATCGACAATGACGGAAGCTACGTTTATTTTTTTGTTAGGGGAGTTCAGCAGCATCATCCGGGTGGCTTCGCCGCCGATGGAAGCGGAAGGAGTCAAATGACTGACCGCATGACTGCTCATCCTGGCGGCAAAAAGATGCAGGAAGGAGCCGTGATTATCGTATCCTTTCAGTATAATCCACCAGTTGAAAGTTCTCAGCAGCCAGTAACCCAGGCGCATGAAAAGTAAAATAAAAAAATTCTGCAGGGTAATTTTTTGGATATGCTGCCATATCTGGGCAGGGCCGATCTTATACACAATCAAAACAAGAAGTATAAGTCCGATAATAGAAGAAATTCGGATTATTCTTTTTTTCATAAAAGCTAATTCCAACTAACAAGTGAAGTATAGTTATACATTAATTTGAAAATGAATGCAAGTACCGGGAGAGTAAGTGTTCAGCCTCTTGCCTCCGGCGGCCCTGCCGCGAGCCAAACTTTTGTTGACTTAGAAAGCAAAAGAGCTGCCCTACTGCGAAGCAGCTCATCGCCTCCCCGTGCGTACGGGGCGCCCGGGAAAAATTTGCTGAAAGTTAAGACTGCTGCAGTTTTTCTATTATTTTCAGATATTTATCCTCTATCACCGGCCAGGAATAATTCTTTTCAAAAAAATCCACGCCGTTTTTTCCCATTATTTCCCGCAGTTCGTTATTTTGATCTAAGAGCAGCAAAATCTCTTTGAACTCCCGGTAACCGGTGTACCATAACCCGGCATTACTGCGGCGGCACTGACCCTGCAAAACCTCCGTCCTGCCGTTAACCAGCACCGGTTTGCCCAGGGCCCAGGCTTCGAGAATCACCATGGACAGCGACTCGAACTGGGAAGGATTAATCAAAAATTCCGCCCCTGTTAGGGCGTCGAATTTGTCCTCATCGCTCATAAAACCTAAGTACTTGATCTGGGGGTGTGCCGGGATTTCTATTAGAGATTTCCCCCCCATTACCAGGGTGAGGTCGATCTTTTCCTCTTCCAGCAGCCGGGTAAAGAAGTCCAATAATTGCGGCACACCTTTGTTTTCATCCAACCTGCCGATATAGATAAAATATTTGCCGCGGATAGCGAATTTCTCTCTAAAGGCGGCTGGGGAGAATTCAGCCGGGATATCGGAACCCACGCCCACTACATCCCCGGGCACGGCAAAATTACCGGAAACTTTATGAATGATCTCCCTCTCTTCGTAAGAATTGTAGACAAAAGCAGCCGGTAAGTTAAAGAAATCTTTAAAAAGTCTTAAATAAACCACCTCATCATGTTCGGCGGTAGGCACTAATATCGCTTTGTCTTTAAACTTTTTGACGCCCACGTAGGAGTGGTAATACCTGTAGGAGAAAAATATAAAGTAAGCGAAATCATTTTCTCTTCTCTCCAATTCCTCTATCAGCGCCGGTAAATAGGGGCCTTCTTCTTCCAACCATTTTAGCTCGTCTGCAGCAGTGTGTTCTTCGTTAAAAATACAGTCCTGTATTTCGCCGAATACTTTCGGGTCCCTGACTTTCTCTACTTTAAAACGATTCACCGGGATGTCGTTAATAGACTCCCGGCCTTCCGGGTAGTGATGTTCCCAGGTGATATAATCTAAAGCAGTAGAGGTAAATACTTCGATGTCGAAATATTTACGAATTTTTTCGGCAATCAGCCGGGCATGATATTCAGCGCCGCCGTTTATTTCTAAACCGTATCTTTGTACTATAATCCCGATTTTTTGTGGCATAGGGAATTATAACACACCGCAGCCGTTGGCTGCAAACGAAACAAGATTTCACAGATTAAACCGATCACACAGATTAAAGTTTGTTATTTTATCAGACTGCGGGTTTTGAATTCCCCGGCTTTTGCTGTACTGCCGCGCAGCGGCTTATAGGGTGCCTGCACCGCGGGCTTTGTTTTTTCAGCAAGCGTTTACAGGAAAATAATATAAATTCCTGCACAGCGGCAATTGACTTTTTCTTGATTTTGGGTTATAAATGTACCTCATTGTATATTAAAAAATCTTCAGAGGAGGAATACATGAATATATACGTTTGTACGAAACAGGTTCCTGATACGGAAGCCGTACTATCTATTAAAGATGGTAAAACCATAAACGAAGAGAATATCAAATGGATTATCAATCCCTATGATGAATATGCCATCGAAGAAGCATTACAGGCCAAAGAAAAAAGCGGGGCTGAATCGGTTACAGTCATCACTTTGGGACCCCAGAGGACTGAAAGCTCCCTTAGAACCGGTCTGGCTATGGGTGCGCAGAACGCCATTCACGTGGAAACCGAAGAATATATCGACCACAAAACTACTGCTAAGGCCCTTGCTAATGCCATCAAGCAGGATGAGAATTTCGGTATCATATTTATAGGCAAGCAGGCCATCGACGACGATTCTTACCAGACTCACATTCTCCTGGCCGACTACTTAGGCATCCCTGCCGCCACTAATGTGACTGCTTTTAGTTTAGAAGGTGATAAGGTCATCGTTGAAAGAGAAATCGACGAAGGAGCAAAAGAAAAAATCGAAATGGCTATTCCTTGTGTAGTGGGCGCCACCAAAGGGCTGAATACCCCCCGGTATGCTTCCCTGATGGGCATCATGAAAGCCAAAAAAGTGCCCATCAAGAAATTTACGCTTCAGGACCTGGGCATCGCAGACAGCGCTGCTAAGATCAAACCCGAAAAGTTGTATGCGCCGCCGGAGAAACCCGCCGGTAGAGTGCTCGAGGGTGAAGTGGAAGACACGGTCAAAGAGCTGGCGAAACTTCTGAAAGAAGAAGCCAAAGTATTATAGGAGAAGAAAAATGTCGAATTTAGGTATATATATCGAACTAAAAGACGGTAATTTCAAAAAGTCGAATAAAGAGACCTTAAGTTTTGCCGGGAAAAGCGGGAAAGATATCTATGCAGTGGTTTTTGCCGACGATATCGGCCCCTATATGGACGAATTAAAGGGAGTGAAAAAAGTCATCCAGGTCAAAGGCGAAAACCTAACTTACCAACCTGACGCCTATGCCGACACCATGGCAAAAATAATCAAAGACTTCGACTTAGAGTATTTCTTAGGCATTTTTTCAGCCCAGGCCAGGGATCTTTTTCCCCGCATAACGGCCCGGACCGGGAACGCAGGATTGATAAACGACTGCTTAGAAATCGACTTAGAAAACAACCTGGTCATCAGGCCGGTTTATGCCGGGAAACTTCTCTGCCAATATTCCATTGCCGAGGAGGTCAAAATTTTGACCCTGAGACCCAATGTGTTCCCCGCAGCCGAAGGCGGCTCGGGAGACCCGGAAGTGACAGAGTTCGATTTGGTGAAAAGCGAACCCAAAACAAAAATCCTGGAAGTGATTAAAAGCGAATCTAAGAAGATAGATTTATCCGAAGCTGAAATCATCGTATCCGGCGGACGCGGGATGAAAACCAAAGAGAATTTTGCTATTCTCGAAGAAATGGCTGCTTTGTTGAACGCCGGTGTCGGTGCTTCCCGTGCGGCTGTGGATTCCGAGTATGCCACCTATGATATGCAGGTGGGACAGACCGGGAAAGTGGTTAACCCCAAACTCTATATCGCCTGTGGAATTTCCGGAGCTATCCAGCATTTAGTGGGTATGAAAACATCGAAAGTCATTGTCGCTATTAATAAAGACCCGGAAGCGCCGATTTTCAAGAAAGCCGATTACGGCATCGTGGCTGATCTTTTCAAAGCGGTGCCCCTGCTGACGGAAGAGTTAAAAGCAGTCGTGTAATACAGGCTTTTTTGCCACTGGTTTACCCAGACAGCCCCAGGTCTTGCTTTAGCTGGATCTGGGGCTGAATGCTGGAACTGTACCCGTTCAGGGTTAACGCGGCTGCTGGAAGTTTGATTAAAAGCTCGAAACTCCTGATATTTCAGCATATCAAAAAAAAATCCCCCCGGATATGATCCTCGTTGATTTTTTTGTAGATATATTGTATTATATAAACGAAGTGAGGTAACGATGAAGAAACAATATAAAATAGAGGTTCAGAATTTTACATCGCATGATGTCCACGTAGTTAACGAAAGAATGAAAAGGCCATCCGGAAATAGAAAGTCCATACCTAAATTGGCGGAAAGGATTAGA
This sequence comes from Candidatus Aminicenantota bacterium, assembly GCA_023135565.1. Classification (GTDB taxonomy): domain Bacteria; phylum Acidobacteriota; class Aminicenantia; order UBA2199; family UBA2199; genus JAGLQA01. Next base: position 5,460 of record JAGLSW010000652.1, read on the forward strand.
AGTGAGATTTCAAGAGAAAAAATAAATCATGCTTGGAGAAGCGCTAACAGCAAACGCGATTAATGAGACAATATAACCGGATCTATAACGAAATATTAAAGGATGAAAATGATTTTGTGGGTATGGTAGCCTACGCAATATATAAAAAGCATAAAATATCTTATATCGAGAATTTTAAGAGTAAGAACGGCGGTCAATCTCCCAGTGAAGATGACCTGGGAAATTTCCACGACAGCAGTTGCCTTAATGAATCGATTAATGGGTATTCGAATTTAGCAGAGAAGAAGATAGCAGATTTTATGGCTGATTTATATGGCCATGAAGTTGAAGAAATAAAAGAGGATTATAATAGGAAACTTGATCAAATAAAACAGGATTTTACGAATACAATAGAAGAAATACGCGAACTTAAATCACCTGGATTCTGGAAAGGGGTATGGCAATCTACATTGGGAGCATTGGGTTATACGATACTTATTGGATTTCTTCTTTTTACACTATGGACTTTAAGATTTGGAATAAAACATGTAATTGAAAGTATTACCGGGTATGAA
>JAGLSW010000653.1 GCA_023135565.1 Candidatus Aminicenantota bacterium
ACGCGAGTGGGGTTTGCTTAATTTCATTCGTTCCCGGGTGAGGTTCGCATCATGATTGACTGGCTCCGTGACTACTTACCTTCTTTCGCAGCTTTGGATTGGCCCTTATCGGCTTTTTCGGCCTTACCGGCTTTATCAGCTTTACCGGACGCGGGCAGTTCAAAGCCGACTTTCTCTAAAACCTTATTTCGCAGCTCTTCGAAAAGTTCAGGCTTCTCCTCTAACAACTTCTTTACCGATTCCTTACCCTGGCCTAACTTCTCTTCTCCATAAGAATACCAGGACCCGGTCTTGTTCACTATGCCATGAGTGGCAGCTAAATCTATGACATCACCTTCTTTCGATATGCCTTTACCGAACATTAAATCCACTTCGGCGATCTTAAACGGCGGCGAAACTTTGTTCTTGACTATCTTTATCCGCGTCCTGCCGCCCACTATCTCCGTGCCGCTCTTCAACGTGAGTATCTTGCGCACTTCTATACGCAGCGAACTGTAAAATTTCAAGGCTTTTCCACCGGTGGTGGTTTCAGGATTGCCCATGTAAATGCCGATCTTCTCCCTTAACTGGTTTAAGAAAATAAATACGATTTTCGACCGCGATACTAAGGCGGTTAATTTCCGCAGCGCCTGGCTCATCAACCGGGCTTGCAAACCCATATGACTGTCCCCCATGTCGCCTTCCAATTCGGCTTTGGGAACCAACGCGGCTACACTGTCGATGACGATAATATCCACGGCTCCGGAACGCACCAGCACTTCCGCTATTTCCAGGGCCTGTTCGCCATAATCGGGCTGGGCAAGATAAAGCTCGTCTATGTTGACGCCCAAATTCCGCGCATAAGTGGGGTCCAGGGCATGCTCGGCGTCGATAAAAGCGGCATAACCTCCGGCTTTCTGGGCTTCCGCTACCACCATCAATGCTAACGTGGTCTTACCGGATGCTTCAGGGCCGTAAATTTCCGCTACCCGGCCCCGGGGAAAACCGCCTACCCCAGTGATGATGTCAAGGGATAAACACCCGGAAGGTATGACCGGCACACTGACGGAATCCCGGCTGCCCAATTTCATTATGGCTCCTTTCCCAAACTGCTTCTCAATCTGTGAAACGGCATTCTTTATTGCCGCTTCCCGCTGACCGTTTTCATTTTCACTCATTTTTTACCTCCAATTTAAGTGAGGCAATCTAATTCCATCGCCTATTTTGCTATATATTCTATTTTTTCAAATTCCCCGTCATCCCGGCGATACGATTCGATCAATTCCTTCAAAGAGGTGAGCATGTTGATAATATCACTCTCGATCTCTTTGCGCTTAAATTTCAAATTCCTGATCTCTTCTTTTAAAGCTTTGTGCCGGTTGATGGCGCTGCCGACAATCTCTTCTCCTTTGATTTCCGCTTCCTTGATGATAATCTCCGACTCCCGCTGGGCATTGATTTTGATCTCGCTGGAGAATTTCTGCGCGGAAACTAAAGTATCCCGCAAAACAGCTTCCCTTTTCTCATATTTTAAAAGGTTATCGCCGGCTTTTTCCAGTTCCTTTTTTATTTTCCCTTTTTCCAGGATCTCTTCTTCCAATATTTTGCTTACCTGGTCTAAAAATTGGGAAACTTCCTCTTTATCATACCCTTTAAATTTTGCATTAAATTGTTGGGTACGAATATCCTGCGGTGTTATTTTCATTTTTTATCCCCCTGCCAATAATTTAACGGCGAAACCGAGCAGCACCGAGTATAAAAAATCATCTATAAAATAAAGCGCCATTACGATCATTAGGGGCGAAATATCTATGCCGCCGACTATGGTGAAGGGCAAAACACGGTGCACATAACGGAAAACAGGATCTGTTAACTGCCGCAGTACCCGGACAAGAGGATGGCGCGGTACACGCCCCATCCAGGACATAACAGAGCGAACAATAATAATAAGAATATAAACGTTTATAACGCCGTGGATAAGATTAGCCAGCACTCGAAGAAAATTTCCGGCTATCACTTCACCCTTCTCCCAAAGAGGGCGGTGCCGATCCTGACAATGGTGGCTCCTTCTTCTACCGCCACGTCATAGTCGTCGCTCATGCCCATGGAGAGATGGCGGATATCGAAATTCGGCAAATCCATGGCGTTGATTTCATCTTTTAGCTCCCTGACTTGCCTGAAAAAGGGTCTGACGTCTTCGGGGTCGTCAAAATAAGGGGGTAAAGCCATAAGCCCGGTAATTTTTACGCGGTTCAACTGGGAGACGTAATTCAATGCCTTTTTTAAACCGTCTTCGGTGAAGCCGGATTTGTTTTTTTCTTCGCCGATATTAATTTCGATAAAGACTTCGATCTCTTCGCTTACCCTTTTATGGATATGTTCAAGCGATTTGACGCCGTCTACCGATTCGATAAAGTCGAAACTTCTTAATATCCTGTTGATTTTGTTTTTCTGCAGTTTGCCGATAAAATGCCAATCGATCTCTAAAGAAGACAGTTCCGCCTGGTGTATTTCAGATTCCTGGGTTTTGTTTTCCCCGACTAACCTCAGACCGCACTCGTAGGCTTCTTTTATTCTTTCCGCAGGCTGTCCCTTGGCTACGCCCAGCAATTGTACTTCCGAGGGGTCTCTCTTCTCTCTCAGGCAGGCCCGTTCGATATTGACCATTATTTTTTCATAATTTTCCTTTATTTTCATACTCAAATTCCTTTTTCCATATATGTGTCGTTTTTTTCACCGCTGTACAGGTGAAAGAAACCCTCAACATATTTTTTTTCTCTATAAATTCGCATACTCTATTATATAATATTTTGAACTTGCGGTCAATGCTGCTTTTCGTAACTATTCAGTTTTTGGGAAACTGAATAGTTACAGCCTTCAGCTTTCGGCCTTCAGCACTCAGCAAAACGGGCATTCGAGAACTCTGAGGGACTTGCCTCCGGCGGCCCTGC
>JAGLSW010000654.1 GCA_023135565.1 Candidatus Aminicenantota bacterium
GGCAGGGGCCGCCGGAGGCAACCCCACTGCGTGGGGAGCCTATAAGCCGCTTCGCGGCAGGGAGCGTTTTTGCTTCTAAATCATTAAAAGTTTTGTTCAAACTTTTTCAAAGGTGCGGTATGCCGCTGGCCCCCAACGAAAAATTCAATGGGGGCGGCCCCCGGCAGGGGCCGCCGGAGGCAAGTGTTCCGGTTAGTTTTCAGGTTGGTGTTGCCGACCCCTTGACAAATAGCCCTAAAATCGTTATATTATTAACATGAAAATAAATACAAAAATCAGGTACAGTTTACGGATGCTCGTGATGTTGGCCGAAAGAGGCGAGGTGATGAATACCGCGGAACTGGGTGAGAAGATGCAGGTATCCCCGAAATATTTACGGAAATTGGCCGGTCCTCTGGATAAAGCCGGTTTAATCAGCAGTATACAGGGCATATACGGCGGCTATCTACTCGATAAAAAAGCCGACGAAATTACCCTGGCAAATATATTCGAAGCCTTTGGGGAGAAGATCGATATTACCGGCTGCAGCGGTGATGAAAATTGTCCTTTGAACGAAGAATGTCTCACTCGTCCCCTATGGGAACACCTGAGAAACATCGTGCAAGTTGAATTTCACAAAATCACCATCAAAAAGCTGTTGAATAAAGATTTAACGTCATAGTGTTTTTTAAAACCGGATAGTTATCTTGTTACTCCTTATCCTTCATAAACTTATAAATGGATTGGGGGATACGGGAAGAGAAGGAATTCATCGTATCGATAATCTCTTTTATTTTAGCAAAAATATCCTCCTCCCCTGCCCATAAGGTTCTTATCTTTTCCAGTGCCTGTTCATGCGCCGAATTGATTATTTTATTCAGCATTATCACCAGCACCAACAAATCGTCCACGAAACCCAGTACCGGGATAAAATCGGGGATAATGTCGATAGGCGACAGCAAGTAAGTAAAAGCGATCAATATATAACCTTTAAAACGGGCCGGGATTCCCTTTTCTACCAACATCTTTATCAGCAGGTGCACTAAGTCGGGCAGAAGCAGTAAATACTGCAGGAAGACATCCGTCCATTTGCCGCTTTTGCGGTTCAACCTGCCGCTGGAAGCCCAGCGGTTGATCTTTACCCGCAGGCGTTGATAGAAATCGTTATATTTTTTTTCTTTTTGTTCCATATTTTCTTTTTGTCCCATATCATTTTTTTGCTCTTTTTCTTCCACTGAGTCGCTCATTTTTTACCTCCGATCTATAGTATAAAATTTTTAAAAAAAAATGTCAAGCGAATCCGGATGCTGAAAGCTGAATGCAAACTTCCGAATGCTGAGGGCTGATTGCTGAAAGCCGAATGCCGAAAGCTGCTCCCTGGGGTTGACATCATTGCTAAAAAATATTAACATAGCGGATAATGAAATATTTAAAAATAATAATCATACTTGCAATTGCCGTGCTGCTGCTGGTATTCTTTTTCAAAGATGTGGATTTTAACGGCGTGGTAAAAATAGTTAAAGATATTAATCCCCTATACCCGCTGCTTTTCTTTGTAGGTACCTTTTTACAATATATCATCAGGGCCTACAGGTGGGGCATCATCCTGGAACCGCATAAAAAAAAAATCCCTTTGAAAACCCTGTATAATTGTACAGCCGTCGGCTTCCTGTTGAACTTCCTGCCCGGCAGGTTAGGCGAACCGGTAAAAGGACTCCTGTTGGCCCGGGAAGAAAAAATCGACAAAAGCATCGGCCTGGCCTCAGTTGTGATCGAAAGAATGATCGACTTTTTAATGGTGATTGTGATATTCTTAGTATCTTTGCTTTTTATAAAAGACAGCACTTCCCCGCTGCTGACAAAATTAAAGCTGGCATCTTTTTATCTCCTGCCGGTCATGTTATTCCTTTTCCTGGCTTTTTACCTGTTAAACATACCGAAAGTTTTTTCCCTGGTTGAAAAGATAGTAACTTTCCTGGCGAAAATTTTCCCGCAGCGCTACAGGGAAAGACTGGTAAGATTTCTCCTTAAATTTTTAAAAGGTCTAAAACTTAATTTGCCGCTTACCGGTTTTATCAGGCTGCTTTTTGCTTCGGCCTTAGTGTGGATTTCGGTTATCTTTTTCTACTGGCTGCTGATGCCTGTCTTTAACATAAAAACCACTTTTTTCGGCACGGTGCCCTATTTCAGCATATTGGTGGTATTCGCGGCTATCCCCACTCCCGGCATGACCGGCACTATCGACATGGGTTCGAAATTAGGCCTGATGCAATTGTACAACGCATCCTCGGAAACGGCTGTGGCCTACACCCTGCTGGTACATTTTATTCTCATTATCTCCTGGACGATTTTCGGTTTCACCGCCGTCTGGATGCAAGGAATAGATTTTAAAATCTTAAAAAGAATAAAGGAAAAAAAGAACCATGAAATGTCCTGAATGCGGTAATTTTGAAGACAGGGTAGTAGAAACGCGAGAAAGCCGGGAAGGCAACTACATCCGCCGCAGACGGGAATGTTTAAAGTGCGAAAAACGGTTTACCACCTATGAAAAGGTGGAAGATATCCCCATAAAGGTAGTAAAAAAAGACGGCCGGCGGGAAGATTTCGACAGCGAAAAAGTGAAGAAAGGACTGTTCCGGGCAGTAGAAAAAAGACCCATCCCCATGAAACAGATCGAACAGATCGCTTTCCAGGTCGAGGAAATGGTTTCCAGCGCCGACAAAGAGATATCTACCAAGCAGGTAGGGGAATATATAATGGACAAATTAAAGGACCTGGATAAAGTAGCCTATGTGCGTTTTGCATCGGTTTACTTAGATTTCAGGAGTCTCGAAGAGTTTTTAGCAGAGGTGCATAACCTGCTAAAAAAGGAGGAATAAATGGCTAAAAAAAAATTTTCTTTTTCAGAAATTGAAATCGGCAAAAATTTTTCTTCCCGCATAAGCACCCATGTGGACTGGGAACCCAACACCAATATTATCGAAGCAGGTGATTTGTTAATCATCGAAATCGAACTGCCGGGAGTCGATAAAGACGACGTTTCGATAGTGATGCAGGGAGAAAGCGAATTGATAATAAGGGGCACGAAGCATCAACCCCGCTTGCATGAACCCCAGGTCACCTATTATTTGTTCGAGAGAGAATTCGGTACTTTTTACAAGCGCATCATTATTGATTTTCCACTCGACTCGGCCAAAATAGAAACGAATATGAAAGAAGGCGTTTTGATGATACAAATCCCCAAGAAAAAATCGGCGAAGGTTTCTGTTGATATAAAATGAGAGGTGAAAGATGAACGAAAAAAAAAAGAGCGACAAAGAAAAACTCCTAAATGAAGATAAAAGTGAAGCAAAACAGATTGAGAAAAGCACCCCGGGGAGCGGAGAAAAAAAGAAAAGCGCGGCAAAAGTGACTAAAGTCGAAAAACGGGGTCAAGAGTCGAAAAAAGACGAAAAAGAAGATAAATTAGATATCCCTGCATCGCTGCCGATCCTGGTGCTGCGGGATATTGTGGTGTTTCCTTACATGATAGTGCCCCTTTATGTAGGCCGTCCCAAGTCAAAACGGGCGGTTGACATCGCCTTGAATTCCGACCGCATGATACTGCTGTTAACACAGCGGGAAACAGATGTAGAAGACCCCAACGGCGAACAATTGTACGACACCGGCACAGTAGGGCTTATTGTCAGGATGTTAAAGCTGCCCGACGGCAGGATGCGGGTCCTGGTGCAGGGTATATCGCGGGTAAAAGTTAACGCCGTAACAGACGACGGCAAAATCCTGGCTGGAGATATAAAAGTAGTAGAAGACAAAGAACCCAAAAAGTTAATGATAAAAGACAAGGCGCTCATCAAAGACGTGCGCCAGAAATTTGAAGAAGCAGCCCGGTTGGGCAAACAAATCCCCAACGAGATATTCATCATCGTGGAAAACATCGAAGAACCCGGTAAGCTGGCCGATATCGTAGCAGCGAATTTAGACTTAGAGATAGCCGATTCCGAAAAGATTTTGGCTGAAGAAGACTCCATTAAGAGGCTGCATAAAGTATATGAATACCTCACCTATGAACTGGAAATACTCAACATCCAGAACCAGATCAGTCTCAAAGCCCAGGGGGAAATGGACAAAAACCAGCGGGAATATTTCCTCAGGCAGCAGATGAAAGCCATCCAGAAGGAATTGGGCGAGAGCTCCGATGAAGGCGAAGAGATTGCCACTTACCAGAAAAAGTTAAAAGAGATCGAAATTCCCGAAGATGCCAAAAAAGAAGTGGAACGCAACATCGACAAGTTAAAGAAGATGCACCCGGAATCGGCGGAAAGTACGGTAGTGCGGAATTATTTAGATTGGATGCTGGAAATTCCCTGGTGCATCTCCACCAAAGACAACCTGAACTTAAAACGGGCCGAGAAGATATTGAACGAAGACCATTACGGATTGGAGAAAGTCAAAGAAAGAATCCTCGAATATCTAAGTGTGCGCAAGTTAACTTCTAAAGCTCAAGGCCCCATCCTCTGTTTCGTCGGCCCTCCGGGAGTCGGTAAAACCTCTTTGGGTAAGTCTATAGCCAGGGCCTTGAACAAAAAATTCGTACGTATCTCACTTGGCGGCGTACGCGATGAGGCTGAGATTCGCGGTCACCGCCGTACTTATATCGGGGCGCTGCCCGGCAAGATCATTCAGGAGATCAAACGGGCCAATTCCAACAACCCTATTTTTATGATGGACGAAGTGGATAAAATCGGCGCCGATTTTCGCGGCGACCCCTCTTCGGCTCTTTTGGAAGTGCTGGACCCGGAACAGAACGACACCTTCCAGGACCATTATTTAGGCGTAGCCTTCGATCTTTCCACAGTGTTGTTTATCACCACCGCCAACATGCTCGAACCCATCCAACCCGCTTTTAGGGACAGGATGGAGGTCATCCACATCCACGGTTACACAGAGGAAGAGAAGATCGAAATCGCCAAAAGGCATCTTCTCCCCAGGCAAATCGAAGCCAACGGCCTCACCGTCAGGCTGATCGATTTTTCCACCGGGTCCATCAGGAACCTGATCGCCCTCAACACCCGGGAGGCCGGGGTAAGGAATTTAGAGCGGGAAATCGGCAGCATCTGCCGTAAAGTAGCGCACAAGATCGCCTCAGGGGAAAAGAAATTATTCAAAATAACCACCCGCAACCTGGAAAAGTATACCGGCCCGCCGAAATTATTCCGCGACCAACTGCTTGAAGAGAATCATATAGGAGTAGCCACCGGCATGGCCTGGACGCCTTACGGCGGCGACATCCTGTTTATCGAAGTGAAATTGTTCCCCGGCAAAGGCAAGCTTATCATGACCGGTTCTTTAGGCGACGTCATGAAAGAGTCGGCCACCGCCGCTTTGACCTTCTTAAAATCCAAAGCAGACAAAATTCCCATCGAATATGAAAAATTCGAGAAGAACGACATCCACATTCACATCCCGGAAGGCGGTACGCCCAAGGATGGGCCTTCAGCCGGGATCACTTTAACCACTGCGCTCTGTTCCGCCTTTGCCGAAGTGCCGGTAAACCGGGAAGTTTCCATGACCGGTGAAATCACCCTGCGGGGCAAAGTACTGCCCGTAGGTGGCGTCAAGGAAAAGATATTAGCGGCCAGGCGGGCCGGGATCAAGAAAATCATACTACCTGAGAAGAACAGGAAAGACTTATCTGAAATAAAAGAAATATATCTTAAAGGAATTGATTTTGTATTTGTGAACGACATCGTCGGCGCGGTGAATGAAGCCACAGTGAAGAAAATTTTCTAAGGGTGCAGCGCACCCAGCCGATAAGCCGCTGCGCGGTGGTCTCGATATTACTACGGGCTATTTTTACCACGAAGCACACGAAGGGCACGAAGGCCCCACTACGTGGGGAGGGGGACAAAGCTGCGCCCCCAGCCTACAAGAGACGTTTCCCGGGCTAAAGGCGTATCACTTCATGAAAAGTTTTTGTCCAACTTTTTTCAAAAAGTTGGCCGCCGGAGGCAAGTTCGTAAAAAATCTCAATGAATGAACAAGAATTTGTAAAATACTTAAAAAAAAAATTCGCTTTCCGTTTCGGCACAGGAATCGGCGACGACACCTCCGTCGTCAAAACAGACGATGCCTATCAACTTATTACCAAAGACATCCTGGTGGAGAATGTCCATTTTAGTCTCGATTATTTTACATTGCCGGAAATCGCCCTGCGCTCGATAGCTGTTAATCTAAGCGATATCGCAGCTATGGGCGGCAAGCCGGAATATTTTTACTTAGGTCTCGGCTTCCCTAAAAAATTAGGCGAAGACAAACTCTGCGATTTTTTTACCGGGCTAAAAAAGGGCTGTGACCGCTGGCAGGTGGAGTTGGCAGGCGGGGATTTTTCATCGGCGCCCCGGTTGTTTATTTCGATTACTATGGTGGGCCGGTCGCAAAAACCGGTTTACCGGCACAAGGCGCAGAAAAACGACCTGATCGGTATTACCGGCCTTACCGGCCCATCGGCCTTAGGCTTAAAGCTGCTGCAAAAAGCCCGCCGGGAACCGGCACTCAGCCGAAGCCCATTTGCCGCAAAGCACAAAGAAGTTTTGCCCCGGACATCGGAAGGTTTAATGCTTTCTTCTTATGTGAATGCCATGATCGACACCTCCGACGGTTTATTGATCGACTTAGGCAGGATACTGGCCGCATCGCAAAAAGGAGCTGTCATAGATTACGAAAAACTCCCGGTTAGCGCTGAAATGAAACGTCTTTGTGAAGAACATCATTTTAATGAATACGAATTGGTATTAGCCGGAGGCGAGGATTTCGAGTTATTGTTTACTGTCTCGCCGCGGCGGGAGGCGGAATTAAGAAAACGAAAAGATTGTTTCGATTATTATATTATCGGGGAGATCACGGGCCGGGAGAACGAGCTTGTTGTTAAGCATGGAGAGAAGACAATCGCTCTTGAAGATGGCGGTTACGATCATTTTAAATTTTCCTGAAGTGTTCTCCCATTTCGCCGGGTGTATATATTTTTGTTTCGCAGATTTTTCTGCTTAGTTATTTCGCCTGAATGAATGATTTTTTTCAATAGTTATTTTAAGGTACTGGGCGTCCTTTTATACCGGGGTGGGGTTTATTAAGCGCTTACTTTTCTATCATCGAGTCGCCTAAATACATGATCTATGACCGGGATACGATTTTCTCGATCCTGGTAACCAAAACCTTGAAAGCTTTTTCTATAGAGCCTGTACGCACTTCTTTCCGTTCGCCCTGGCAGAACGGCACCGCTGAACGCTGGGTCGGCAGTGTGCGGAAAGAGTTGTTAAATCATGTGATCATATTGAATAAGGAGCATCTATACCGGCTGCTCGAGGAATATATCGACTATTACCATAATGACCGGACGCATTATAATCTCGATAAAGACCCGCCCAACACACGCCCGGTCCAGGAAAGGGCTTCCGATAATGACCGGGTGATTGCGCTGCCCCGGCTCGGCGGCCTGCATCACAAATATGCCTGGAAAGACGCCGCTTAGTTTTTTTCATTATATGTTATGCTGTCATGCCGGGGAAAAGTGCGTCCGCTCTCTGATTTTTGCAGCCAAAATGCCAATTTTTTATCGGAAAGCGAATCTCGTTTTTTCAATCCGAATCGCTCGAAATGTAATGTTCGCCTTTTTTTGCCCAAAATCCAGCCCGGATAGCTTATTGGCAAGCGACAGGCCTTTACGCGATAAAAAACATACCTTACGCAAAAAAAATCATACTTTACGCTAAAAAAAACATGCATTACGTCCCAGCCGCCACCTCTACCAAAAAAAGACGGCCCTTACGTAGTGCAGGGGCAGGTTTAAGGCGTATAGGGTGTTTTTTTTTGTGACATGAGGTTCTTTTTAAGTGAAAGGGCCGGTTTTTCACGTAAAAGGCTAATTTTTTATGTAAATATGGATTTTTGAAGAATCAAAGCAGTTTCTTACCCTGACCCTTGCCTTCAAAACAGCGTATTATTGTGATATTATATGCGATAATCAAATTATGGAGTAAGTAATGATATTCTTTTCAAGGTTTATGGCTTTATTTCAATCGCTGCAATCTGTCCTCAACCCGAAAATCGACCTGACTTTAGAAAACTTTGCCCTGCGCCAACAATTGGCTGCGTTTAAGAAAAAGAATCCCAGGCCGAAATTATCCCAGTTAGATCGTATTTTATGGGTATTACTTAGAATGTGTTGGCATCGATGGCAGAGCGCTTTACTTTTTGTCAAACCGGAAACCGTTGTCGGATGGCATCGTAAAGGTTTCAAGCTCTACTGGAAATATATTTCAAATAGAGGAAAAGGAAAACATAAGATCGACAAAGAGATAAGGAATCTCATTCACAAAATGGCGA
>JAGLSW010000655.1 GCA_023135565.1 Candidatus Aminicenantota bacterium
TCAATTTATCTGAGCGCTATAGAAATCCCTGGGTTTAACTTCATATTTCCCGCCCCGGGCAAAGCCTAACAACTGCCGGGTCAAATCCGCTGCGCTCTTCACATAATTTTCGATACCTGCTAAATGCTCATGGTTAGGATGAGAAGGGGATATTCCCAGCATTAGCAAAGATGTGCGTCCCTGGATGCCCATGAGAAGGTTGTTGAAATCGTGGGCGATACCGCCGGCCAGGGTGCCGATACCTTCCATACGCTGGGCATGTTGGAGTTGTTTTTCCAGCTTTTCTTTCTCATCCTGGGCCTGCTGCTGCCTGGTGATGTCCCTGCCCAAACATTGGTATTCCTGGAATTGCCCGCGGTCATTATAAAGGGCATGCCCGACCCATTCCTGCCAATATTTACGGCCATTAGGGGAAAGCACCCGGTGCTTATAGGTGGCTATCGGGTTTTCGATGGAAAGGGAGGCAAAGAGATTTTTTATTTTCCCCCGCTCTTCCGGTAGGAACAGTTGGAAAAAATCCTGCCCGATAAGTTCTCTCCTGCTTCTTTTTAAATATTCGCAGTAAAAACTATTCACAAAGGTCAATGTACCGCCGGGGAGGAAACGGCAAATCATGTGCGGCATGTCCTCCACTACGGCGCGGTAGAGTTTTTCGCTTCTCCGCAGCGCTTCTTCCATCTCTTTGCGGACAGTGATATCCTCGAAAACAGTCAAAAGGGCTTTTTTACCTTCAAAGGTAAAGGGGGTGACATTTAAACTGGCATAATAGGTGCTGCCGTCTTTTCGTTTCAAGATTACTTCACGATCACGGATAAATCCTCTTTTGCGGAGGGCCGTTAATACCCGGAAACGCTCTTGGGGGTCAAAAAAGACGTCTTTCAGGCCGAGGTGTTTCAATTCCGAGGGTGGGCAGCCCAATATTTTGGCGGCCAGTAAATTGCAGGTCAACATACTACCGAAAAGAGTGGTCACCACGATGCCTATGGGCGTACTCTCAAAAAGAGTGCGCAAACTGATTCCCGATTCACTGAGCGCTTTTTCTGTTTGTTTGTGCTCCTTTATCTCTTTTTTTAACAATTTATTGACCTGCTCCATCTCTTCTTTCTGTGAGCAGGCAATGGCGGAGCCGGCAAGTTTTTCGTTCAGGGGGGTTAAAGATTCGATAACGGAATGGGATAAGTTCTCGCCGGTCTTAACCAGCAGCAGTCCGAAACCGAGTAACTCCATAATAAGATAAAATCCATCTTCTCCCTGCTCGCCTTTTATGGGCAGTTCATCTAAAAACCGGGAAAACCGTGCTTTCTCCATGCGGGTGGGAATCCTTTGCAGTGCGGCGCGGAAAGCGGCATCCCCGGCGATGTTTTGAGGCACAGCGTAGACCGGGTCGATCTTGAATGTGCCGTCGGGCTGTTCCGTGTAGGTGAGCACCATCCCGGCCGAGCAATCGAGATTCCTCAAGTAGGCCAGCAGGCTCTCTTCCAGCATCTCTTTAAGGTCGAGGCTGTTGCCCATGGACATGGCGGTTTCGTAATAATTTTTCAGCCTGATCGTATCTTTTTTCATCGGTTTTCTATATCGATCATAATTCATAACTCACAGCTCACATCGCAGCCGTTGGCCGCAACCAAACACACCCCGTC
>JAGLSW010000656.1 GCA_023135565.1 Candidatus Aminicenantota bacterium
GAAGCGGCTTAACGCCCCCCCGTGCCGCGGAGTCATAACTTCCTCTCTATATTGCCGTAACCGCGGCTGGATGATTTTCCCAACCCCAAATAATCAGGCAGCAAAAAATTCACCATAAACTCACCCCTAAAAGCTCTATGTGTGACACCCTTTAAATTCGCATCCAACTCCCGGAACTTCGATTTTACCGTCAACCTATTCCTGATAGTATAACCGGCAAATTTACAAAAAGATATAATATTATTGATGATTATAGAATTTAACTTGCCACCGCGCTCTTTTTCACCTAAAACCCTATAATCCCGGTAATTCTCCTGGTTCAAAGCTAACCAGGGAGTGATAAATTCATACACATACATCTCACCATCTTCACCATATTCTACTTCTTTAACTTCGATCTCTTTCCCGAAAACCTCTATCCTCCTCCCCTCGATAATAATATCTTCGGAAGTCAAAAATACCTCTTTCAAGATGTCGATGCCCTCCTGCTTATAAGCGAAAATCGCAAGAGATTCGTTAATCTTAAACTGGATGGCCGGGTAACGGTAAATAGATTTGCCGGTCTCCCTATCATGATTGTGCAGCAAATCATAACGCTTGTACCGGGTGGAAAAATAACCGCGCACTTTGTGCAGTTCCGCTGGCTTGACAACCACTTCCGGGAACCGGGTGACGCCGCTTTTGATTTTTCGCACCATTTAAATCCTCCCCGGGCAGGCTCCCGCCCTTAGGCTTTATTTCCTTTTGCATAGCTATCATAAATATTTCCTGTGCAGGAACTATTTTCCCAATCGTAACCTGCGTCCATCTTCAAGCAATAATTTACCACATTTTAAAAAAAATTGCAATCGAATAAAGAAAAAAATAACCGGGATTTCTCCTTCCCGGCCTGTCCCCTAAAATTCTCCTCCTGGAATAAAAATATTATCCCCTATCCCCACCCTGCATTTTGTCAAATCATTTGACAAGATGATAGGATTCTGCTATATTAAGCAGGGTAATTATAATGACCGACTATAATCATCTTTTTGAATTAAACGAACTCGCTGTCAAAGAGGCAAACAACTACCCTAAAAAAAGGACATTATATAACCACCTTATAGACGAAAAAGGGAAACATTTTACCGGGATTACAGGTCCGCGTGGAGTCGGCAAAACCGTAATCCTAAAACAAATAGCGGCCAATTCAAAAGACGCTTTCTACCTCTCTATGGATACTATCGAGGATGTAGATTTATTTGAAGTTGCCAGGAGACTTTCAGAGACCTACAGCATCGACATGCTCCTGCTCGATGAGATCCATTATCAAAGGGATTATGAAAAAAATCTTAAAAAAATATATGATTTTCTCGATATCAGGATTATCTTCTCCAGTTCCGTAGCTCTCTCGATGCTGGAAACCTCATATGATCTTTCCCGGAGAGTCAGGCTGGTTAATCTTTACCCCTTTTCTTTCAGGGACTATATCTTCTTTAAAAAAGATATTTTGCTGCCCCCACTAACCTTAGATAATATCTTAAACAAAGAGTGGACAGCGGAACATCTTCGTTATGAATATCTTTTTGAAGATTATTTAAAAGGAGGATTACTCCCCTTTTCCCTGGATGAGCCCGGGGTTCTTACCCTGCTGGAAAATATCCTCCAAAAAATCCTTCATAAAGATATACCGACCTTCGCAAGCTTGAAAATAGATGAAATAGCCACGCTGCAAAAAATGCTCAAGTTTATAGGTAGATCAAAAGCAGACGGGATAAATTACTCTTCCATATCACAAAACCTCAAAATAACTAAATATAAAGCCGAATCATACATAGACTTACTAAAAAAAACCTATGTACTTCATGTGCTGTTTCCCTTTGGCACCAATGTATTAAAAGAACCGAAAGTTCTTATGTGCCTTCCTTTTCGTTTGTTGTACAAAAAGTATGAAGAGGCTATAGGTGAAATAAGGGAGGATTTTACCGCCGAAGCGCTGCAAATGAAGGGTATGGACCTCTATTATCTAAAAACAACCAGGGGCGCAAAAACACCCGACTTCCTGGTTAAGCAGGATTCCGGCGATATGGTAGTGGAAATCGGTGGTAAAGGAAAAGGTAGGGAACAGTTCAAAGGGGTAGAAGTCGGAAAAAAGCTAATCCTCAGTCATTCAAGCATGGTCGAAGGAATTAAACGGCCTCTCTTCCTTTTGGGTTTTATTTAAAATTTATGAACAGGGATTTATTAAGTGGTTTTTGGCCTCCGGAGACAAGAAGAACTTCGCCTACGGCTGATAAAAAATCATGTTGCGAACAGTAATCGTTTCATGGTATAATGCAACAGAAAACATGAACTACAAGGACGAGGTATAAAAATGAACAAATCTCTTCAATACATCAAAGACTCGATTCTTTCGGGACAACCCATTATCCAGATCATCTCTTACGAAGAAAAAAGGATCGAAGGCCATTTGAAATCCCTGTGCGAACAAATGAGAAGAGGAAACAATATAGTCTACTGGGATGTCAATAACGGCCTCATCCAAGGTGGGCAAATCGTCCCGGAAACAAAAGAACCGGTGAAAGCCCTCAGTATTATTATGCGGGATAATAATCCCGGTTTCTTTATATTCAGGGACTTGAATAATTTTATCAGACACTCCCCGGAAACCGTCCGAAAACTGAGAGAAATATATAAAAAATTTAGAAATACAAAAAAAACCGTGTTCCTCATCTCCCCGGATGAGTACTTTCCCGACTTCTTGAAAAAAGAGGTGGATATCGTTTCTTACGAATTACCCGATTACGATGAATTGAAAAACCTGTTCCTCCGCTTCACCGCTTCCCTGGAAAAAGCAGGCATAAAGGTCAACCTGAACGACGAGGAAAAAAAGAATTTTATAATCGGCGTACAGGGCTTAACTATCGACGAAGCTTATAAAGCCTTTATGAAAGCCTTCCAGAACCAAAAAGAGATCAATATCAGCCAGATAGGCAAAATCCACGAAGAAAAAAAACAACTAATCTTAAAAGAAGGGGTACTCGAATACTATCCCCATAAATTTACTATGGACGACTTAGGTGGACTCGATAATCTAAAAGATTGGCTGACAAAAAGGCGGCGGGCCTTTTCAAAAGAAGCCGAGCAGTTCGGGCTGACCAGGCCCCGGGGTTTTTTGGCCATGGGCATTTCGGGCTGTGGGAAGAGTCTTTCGGCAAAAGTCACCGCTTCGCTGTGGAACCTGCCCCTATTCAGGTTGGACATGAACCTGGTCTATGCCGGCACCGGCGGCGCCCCGGAACTGGTTTTCTCGAGAGCTTTAAAAACCATGGATTCGGTTGCCCCGGCTATCTTATGGATAGACGAGATCGAAAGCGGCATCAGCGACAAACAAGGAGACAGCGCTTCTTCCAGGATATTGGGTTACTTCTTGACCTGGATGCAAGAGCACGAATCGGAGATTTTCATAGCAGCCACAGCCAACCGCATCGACCTGCTGCCCGCCGAATTACTGCGCAGAGGAAGGTTCGACCAGTTATTTTTTATCGACCTGCCCACACGCCGGGAACGGGAAGAAATTTTTTCCATCCACCTGACTGATAAAGAGAAAGCAGCTTCCAGTTTTAACATCCCCCAACTGGCCCAGATTACTAAAGGTTGGTCCGGCAGTGAGATCGAGCAGGTTATTATTTCCAGTAGGTTCGAAGCCTTTAATGAGAGCAGACCGCTTTCGGAAGACGACCTGTTTACCAGTTTCGGCGGCACCGTGCCTCTTTCCACCACCATGGAAGTACAGATCAAGAAAATCAGGAGTTGGGCTCATAACCGGGCGGTCAGAGCCTCATCCGATAAAGAATATTAGCCCCGATTTCCCAAAACATATTGCCTCCGGCGGCCCTGCCGGGGGCCAAACTTTTGGAAAAGTTTGATCAAAACTTTTGTTGAGCGATACGCTTTTCTACCCTGATAAGCGCCCCTTATAGGCTCCCCACGCAGCCCCAGCAGGATCTCGCTAGATGTGGATGGAGAAACCGCCGATCTCACCCACCGCTTCCCAAATATTCTCACTCAAAGTAGGGTGGATCATCACTACCTCTTTAAACTCACCGGCTTTCATTCCACGGGCAATGGCAAAACTCAGCAGCGGCAGCAGCTCGCCCGCTTCCGCTCCCAAAATATGAGCGCCTAACAGGGTGTTTTCGCTGTCGGCAATGATCTTGACCAAACCCACTTTTTCGTCGATGGCATTGGACCTGGAACCGGCGGAATAAGGGAAACGGCCTATCTTTATGGCAATGCCTTTTGCCCCGGCCTCCTCTTCGGTTAAGCCCACGGAAGCAAATTCCGGGAAAGTAAATACCGCAGCAGGAATGGGATGATGCGCCACCGGTTTCCCGGCGCTGATAAAATCCACCACAGCAATGGCCTGGTGAGAGGCTTTATGGGCCAAAAGCGGCGGTCCGACTACATCGCCGCAGGCAAAAATAGTAGGAACGCCGGTTTGTAGGTTGGCATTAACCGACACGAAACCGCGCTTATCTGTTTCGATAGGCAAGGATTCGTCGAAAAGACCGCGACTGTCCGGTATCCGGCCTACGGAGAGCAGCGTCCGGGAGAAACTCTCCCGCCACTCTTTTTCTCCCTGTTGGAAATCGAAGCTAATACTCCCCTCTTCATTGTTTATGGTTGGATTTGAGACTTTAGCGGCGGTAAAAATTTTGACTTTTTGTTTTTTCAACTCTTTTTCCAGCATATCCGCCAGTTCTATATCGCTGCCCGGCAGGATATGCGGTAGGATTTCCACTACAGTCACTTTACAACCTAAGTAATTGTAGATCAGGCCCATCTCCAAACCGATAGCACCGGCGCCGATAATCAACATACTCTCCGGGATATCTTCAAGTTCTAAGGCGGTATCGGAATTAATGATATATTTGCCGTCAACTTTCAGGAAAGGCAGTTCCGCCGGTTTTGAGCCGCTGGCGATGACGATATTTTTCCCTTTAATTTCGCGTTCTTCGTTAACCGTGACTGTATCCGCAGCGGTTATTTTCCCCCTGCCGTATATTAAATCCACGTTATTTTGTTTAAACAGGAGTTCTATCCCTTTGGTGAGTTTATTAACCACCCGCTCTTTTTGTTTTTTCACGGCAGCAGCATCGACACTGAAATTTTCTACTTTGATACCCGACTTCGCCGCCGCTTTTATTTGTTTGACCAGTTTTACCGAATGGAGCAGGGCTTTGGTGGGGATGCAGCCGCGCTGCAAACAAGTGCCGCCTAATTTATCCGCTTCTACTACAGCGATTTTCAGACCTTTTTTCGCAGCCGCCAGCGCGCCTTCATAACCGCCCGGGCCGCCGCCGAGAAATATAATATCGTACATACAGAGCCTCCTTTCGTGCTTTTTAGTTTCTAAGTTTACCAAACCGAGCGCCATTAGTCAAAGGAGGCGGTGCCCCAACCTATAAGGGGCGGCCTTGACGCAGCGCCAAATGATAGTCGGTTTCCTCGATGATGGTCTGTTCGCCAAAGCTAATCGCTTGTATGCCCCGGGGAGCGGCGCGGGGGGCGTTTTTGCTTCTTAATTATCAAAAGTTTTGTTCAAACTTTTTCAAAAGTTTGGCCCCCGGCAGGGCCGCCGGAGGCAAGTTTGTTTTAGATTTTCCCGAAACTGGACACTTACTTAAAAAAGACTTTTAATAACCGACGCGGTATGATAAAATATCATACCGGAGGCAAAAATGCCTGAAGCAAAAATAGCCATAACAATGGATGACAGCTTGATAAGAAAGCTCGATCTATTGGTAAGAGAAAAGATTTTCCCCAACCGGAGTAAGGCCATTCAAGAAGCAGTTCAAGAAAAAATCAATAAATTAGACAGGAGCCGTTTAGCCAGGGAGTGCGCAAAACTGGACCCGGAGTTTGAACAAATGATGGCAGAAGAAGGACTGCCGTATCCTGCCGCATGGTCCGAATAAAGAATCGACTAAATTCGACCGCTGCTGCCTCAACAGGTCCACGGTAAGTGTTCAGTTTTGAATAAATCGGCCCCCACCCAAACAGTTCATTCCCGTTTTGTTTTGTGATTGAAGGGCGGATAGACTCATTTTCCCCAAAACTGAATAGTTACGGTCCACGCCCTTGACGGAACCGGATATTTATGTTATTTTTCTTCCATGAATAAAGTATTAGATGCGATTATACAGATCGGTGTGATTTTGTTTGCCGTTTCGGTTCACGAGGCTGCTCATGCCTGGATGGCCGATAAGTGCGGCGATCCCACCGCCAGGCGATTAGGCCGGGTAACTTTAAATCCTATTCCTCATATAGACCTGGTGGGCAGCATACTTGTGCCTGCTTTCCTGGTCATTATGAGCAAAATAACAGGCAGTTTGTTTCTCTTCGGCTGGGCCAAACCGGTGCCCTTTAACCCCGCGAACCTGAGAAACCGTAGAAAAGGCAGCATGCTTATCGCCGCGGCTGGTCCGGGTTCTAATTTATTGACCGCCGCCATTGCGATTATCCTATTTGTGCTGTTCAAACCGCTTTTGTTTAAAATTCCCATCCTGGCGGCAATCCTATTCAATTTGATCTTCATTAATATTATCCTGGCTGTTTTAAATTTACTGCCCATCCCGCCCCTGGACGGTAGTCACCTTATCGAGGGCGTTTTAAAAGGCGACGCATATTATAATTATCAAAAAATAAAACCCTACGGTTTTATCATCCTAATCGTGCTGCTTTATCTCGGCGTCCTGGATATTATCCTCATGCCGATTCTCCGTTTAGTAGTGAGCATTATTAATTAGAGGACAAAATGAACCAAAAGAAAACTGTTATGAGTGGAGTGAGACCGACAGGACTGCCCCATCTGGGAAACTGGGCCGGCGCTTTCAAAAATTGGGTGGAACTCCAAAAAGATTATCGATGTTACTATTCTATTGTCGATTGGCACGCCCTGACAAGCGAATACCAAAACACAAAAAATATTAAGCAGGATATCGGCAGCGTCTTATTAGATATGCTGGCTGTAGGTATCGACCCGGAAAAAAGCACGGTCTTTTTGCAATCGGAAATAAAAGAGATAGCCGAACTTTTTCTCCTTTTCGGCATGTTTACGCCCTTAGGCTGGTTGGAAAGGGTACCCACTTTCAAAGAGCAGCAGAAAGAACTAAAAGACAAAGATATAAATACCATCGGCTTCTTAGGCTACCCCCTGCTGCAAACCATCGACATTATCATAGTCAAGGCGAATGTGGTCCCCGTGGGCGAAGACCAGGTGTACCACTTAGAATTGGCCAGGGAAATCGTCAGGCGCTTTAACAACCTGTACGGCCAATACTTTCCCGAACCCATCGAGCTTTTAACCCCCATTCCCAAACTGCCGGGATTAGACGGCAGGAAGATGAGCAAAAGTTATGACAATGCCATCTACCTTTCGGACAGCGCCGAAGCCGTTGAAAAAAAGATCAGGCCCATGGTCACGGACACCAGGAGAAAAAGGCGCACCGATCCCGGTGTGCCGGACGACTGCCCGGTTTTCGATTTTCATAAAAGTTTCTCTTCCGAAGAAGAGAAAAAAGAGATCGTGGCCGGATGCACCAGCGCCTCCATAGGCTGCATAGACTGCAAAAAAATCCTGATAAAGAACATGAACAACGTGCTCGATCCTTTCCGGGAACGCCGCAAAAAATACGAAAATATGAATGCGGCCGATATCCTGGAACCCGGCACCCGCAAAGTCAAAGCAGTAGCAAAGCAGACCCTGGAAGAAGTCAGGGAATTGATGAAAATTTAATATATACCCGGTTGCTAAAACTGCCGTATTCATGGTATAATTTCCTTTAGATAATAATAGGTAACAGTTAAGCTGCCTAACCTGCACAGCAGGTTATAGTCGGATGTTCGTTGTCTTTACCGGCAGCTCGTTACAATAAATGTGATCATAAGGAATATGGAACCGGAACTTTATCGAATACAGACTGAATTTTACGAGGGGCCGCTCGATTTGCTGCTTCATCTTATTAAAAAAAACAAGATGAATATAATGGATGTGCAAATATCCGATATTACTTCCGAATACCTCTACCACCTGAAACACAGCACCGGCATCAACCCTTCCAGGGAAGGGGATTTTTTAATGACAGCGTCTACTTTGATCTATATTAAATCAAGGTCGCTGCTGCCCAGGCCTGAAATCCTGGAAGAAGAATCACCGGAAGAGAAACTAAGGTCCACTTTAATAGAATACGATAAGGTGCAAAAACTTTCCCGCCTGCTGAAAGATTTAGAGGGCAATGAACTGCTGCTGTGGAAGCGGGAAGAGATATACGAAGACTTTGCCAATACGGAATTTAAACTGGAAGAGATATCTTCTTTTCAACTGGCCGAGATTTTTTTAAACATTATCAAACGTAGAGAGCGGGAAGAATTCCTTTACATCGAATCGAAGAACTATTCGGTGGAACAAAAAATGGAAGAGCTTATGGGCATACTGGCAGCCGACGGTTATATCAATTTTAACGATTATGTGGAAAAGCTCGACTCCATCGAAGAATTCCTGGTCAGTTTTTTTACGCTGTTGGAAATGATCAAGCAGAGGATGG
Organism: Candidatus Aminicenantota bacterium; assembly: GCA_023135565.1. Classification (GTDB taxonomy): domain Bacteria; phylum Acidobacteriota; class Aminicenantia; order UBA2199; family UBA2199; genus JAGLQA01. Next base: position 8,586 of record JAGLSW010000656.1, read on the forward strand.
TCTCAGCGATTCAAAAAAGCTTATTCGATACCATTTCCGTATGGAAACACGATACGGAGACAGCAGTGCAATGAAAGAAGAGAAAGAAGAAACTTTGAACCTCGACACCTTAGATGGACAGATCGCTATGATAGAATCGGTGCTCTTCGTATCCAAAGACCCGGTAAAGCCGGAGCAGATCATAAATTTTTTGAATCTCGCCGGAGTGGCGGATTTCGAGAAAATCATAACGGAGATGGAGGCCCGGTACAGTAAAAGCGACCGCGGCATCATCCTGAAAAGAGCGGGAGGCGGTCTGCAGATCTCGACAAAACCGCTGATGCACGCTTTTTTGAAAGATTTTTTTACCAAAAAACTGTCGGCCAAACTTTCTATCCCCTCTTTGGAAACACTCTCCATAGTGGCTTACAAACAGCCTATCACCATTGCCGAGATTTCCGACCTGCGCGGCGTGAATTCGGTAGGGCCGGTGAAAAATCTTTTGCAAAAAAAATTGATAAAAATCACCGGCAGGAAAAAAGTTCCCGGGCTTCCGGCGCTTTACGCTACCACTAATGAATTCTTGCTCTATTTCGGTTTAAACAACCTGTCGGAGCTGCCTTCTTTGGAGGAGTTGACGGAAATGTTCGAAGAGAAGGAGCAGCCCTCTTTATTCAATTGAATATGCAGTCATATAAATTAGGAGAAGATAATGATAAATTTAATTAACCCTAACATTCTCGAGCTAACCCCTTATCAACCGGGTAAACCCGAAGAGGAGATAAAAAGAAAATACAACCTGGAAAAAGTAGTGAAACTGGCTTCCAATGAGAATCCCCTACCGCTTCCGCAAAATGTCTGCGATGCGATAGTCCGGGAGATATCGTTGTTTAATAGATACCCCGATTCAGATAGCTACTATTTAAAGGAAAAAATAGCCGCTTATAACGGCATCGAAAGGGACAATGTCCTGGTGGGCGCCGGGTCGGTGGAAATCATCCGCATGATAAGCAGATGTTTTCTTAAACCCGGGGAAACGGTGCTTTCCTCGGAAAAAAGCTTCCTGATGTACCGGGGAGCGGCTGTAGAGCAGGGCGGCAAAGAGGCTTTCGTGGAAGCGAAGATGGATGAAGCCTTTAGATTTGATCTCGATAATCTTTCCCGCCTGATAGATGATAAGACGAAAATTATTTTTATAGCCAACCCCAATAATCCTACCGGAACGACTTTAAACAGGCAGCCGGTTTATGATTTTATCGACAGCGTCCCCGAAGATAAAATAATAGTGCTGGACAATGCTTATCATGAATTCGTGAGCAATTTAGATGATTACCCCGACGGTATAGAGCTGGCGATGAAACGAAAGAACATCATCGTACTGCGCACTTTTTCCAAGATATACTCACTGGCTGCTTTAAGGGTCGGTTATGCCATTGCCCACCCGGAGACGATTTCTTATTTAGGGCGGGTGAAGGGACCTTTTAATGTCACCAGGGCAGCCCAGGCCGCGGCCATTGCTTCCCTGGAAAATGACGATTTTAAAAACAAATCCTTAGAGTTGAATGCAAAAAACAGGGAAAAATTATTCACTCAACTGCAAAATCTCGGTCTCAAGGTAGTGCCTTCTGAGACCAATTTCCTTCTTTTTTTCCCCGGAACCGACCCTGCTGAATTGAATGAGAAGCTGCTGCAGCAGGGAGTGATTATCAGGCCCATGCGGGCTTTTGGTGTGCCCGACGGCATGAGGGTATCGGTAGGTTCGGAAGAGGACAACGATTATTTTGTGTCCCGGTTAGAAAAGCTCCTATAAGGGACCGTATATCAAATCATGACAGTCGGTCACTTGTACGCCCCGTTGCGCGGCAGGGGCAGCGGGTGAGCGCTTTTGATTCTAAATCATAAGAAGTTTTGATTAAACTTTTTCAAAAGCCCCACTGCGTGGGGTGCCTATAAGCGGCTTCGCCGCAGGGAACGCTTTTGATTCTAAATCATAAGAAGTTTTGATTAAACTTTTTCAAAAGTTTAGCCCCCGGCAGGGCCGCCGGAGGCAGAATTGATAAAAAACCCCGTGGCCCAACGCTCTCTCTACGTTACACAATTGTTCTCTTTGCATTACACAATGTTCCTTTTAAGAACATTCTTACTTGCTATCCCGGTGTCTTTTTCCTATCTGCCTGACAACATGCTCTTGCCGTAGCAGAGCGGTTATCGACCGCAGCCCATAAGTAGTACCGGTAGTAATGGAAAGTCAGGGATTTTGAAAATTTTGTTACTTGATTTTTTTCTTTACTTGTGATATGTTATGATTTCATCGGGTCAAACCGGTAAAGGTTCGTTCACGAAGCGGAAATTGAAAAAGGAAAAGGATGAATATATAATCAATGATTTCAATAGAGTTAATCAGGGATTTCATAAACAACGAGAAGTACCAGTACTTCAGCCACGCTATTACTGAGGCTAAAAAAGACGGGGTCGAACCGGAAGATATGGTTTACGTGTTATTAACCGGTAAAATTATCGAAAGGTACCCGGAACGCTATAGAGTTTTGATTTATGGTGAAATGTTGAATAAGGTGCCACTGCATGTGGTTTGTGATTATTCAGATGAAGACCTGATTTATATAACAACGGTTTATATTCCCTCGCGGGATGAATGGACCCATAATTATCAGCATAGAAAGAGGAGATAAAAAATGCCGAAGATAAGAAAGTGCCCGGAATGTAAAGGGATAATAAAGCCGGGGCAGACAGAGCTCAATTATGAACTCGAACAAATTGATGTATCGATAAGAAATGTCCCGGCAAGTGTTTGCTCCCAGTGCGGGCACGCATTTATTGATGGGCATATAGCTGAAGATGTAAACCGCCTGGTCAACAGGGTAGCAGAAGACATCAATAGTTTTAGCAAAACCCACCCCCAAATGGGTGAACGACACCGCGAAGTCGCCATCGCGATATAGAAAAAACAAGCTGTTTTTATTTCCTGTTCACATTACCACTTGACAATTGCCGGGGGATAATTTAATATAAATCCATGATAGACGTTAACGGCAAATCACTGAAAGCAATCCCCTATGGAGTGGGCAGCTATGACACCATAAAAGAAAAAAACTACTACTATATAGATAAAACCCATTACCTACATGAAATCGAAAATGCAGGCAGATACCTCTTCTTCATCAGACCGCGGCGCTTCGGAAAAACCCTGTTCCTTTCGCTTATGGAATCCTATTACGACATCAATAATAAAAAACGCTTCGAGGAATTTTTTAAAGGAACAGCCATTTTTGAAAATCCCACTCCCGAAAAAAACGCCTATTTGATCTTGAAATTCGATTTTTCAAAGGTTGCCTCCTCGATAGACCGGGTCGAAGAGTCCTTCTATTACCATGTCAAAAACGAAATCCTGCTTTTCCTCTCCAGGTACAAACGGCTCTTAGGCAAAGAAAAAGAAACTATGAATAGGGAATTGGACAATAGGAAAAACCCATCGGATATTTTAGACTATCTCCTTACCCTGTGCCGCATTGCCAGCCGGAAAATATATCTTATCATCGACGAATATGACAACTTTGCCAACACCATTCTATCCACTGCCGGGGTGGATGATTATGAAAACATTACTCACGGGGAAGGTTTTTTCAGGGATTTTCTCCGGGTCATCAAAGCTGAAACCTCCGGGGCAGACGCCCCTATTTCGCGGCTTTTTATGACCGGGGTATCGCCCATCACACTGGACGACGTCACCTCCGGTTTTAATATCGGCATCAATATTTCCTTAGATGGAACTTTTAATGAAATGATGGGATTCCGCCGCCGGGAAACCGGCGACATGATCGAATATTACAGGAAGGCCGGAAAAATCCACCATGAAACCGGCTATCTCCTCGATGTAATGAGTCGATGGTACAACCATTACCGCTTTGCCGCGGAATCGAAAAACAAAGTATTTAATCCCACCCAGGTGCTCCATTTTCTCAATGAGTACATGAAGAATCACAAGATACCCGACGACCTGATCGACCGCAATGTGAGGATCGATTATAATAAATTAAAATACCTGATTATGGTGGATAGAAAAGGATCTAAAAAACCGAACGGGAATTTTTCAAAGTTAAAGGCAGTCATCGAAGACCGCTTCCTATTGTCTAAAATAAAAAAGGGTTTCCCTGTTAAGCAATTAGAAAACCCGGAGAACTTCATATCGCTTTTGTTTTATTTCGGGCTGTTAACCATAGACAGTGTGGAAAAAGACGGCAGGTTAAAATTAACCATCCCCAATGAAACGGTAAAAAAATTATTCTATGAATATATTGCCGAAGTATATACGGAAACCGGGACATTCAGTTTAGATTTGGACAATTATGCGGAGATGATGCACCAAATGGCATACCATGGGAAATGGAAACCATTGTTCGATTACATTGCTGAAAGAATGGCAGCCAGTATGAGCCTGAGAGATTTGATCAGCGGGGAAAAAGCGATCCAGGCGTTCCTGCATGTGTACTTAGGACTGAGTGATCTTTACCTAATCCATCCTGAACAAGAGTTAAACAAAGGGTACGCTGATCTTGTTATGGAACCTTTTATTCAAAAATACGCAGGGGTAAAATACGCTTACCTGATAGAAATCAAGTATATAAAGAAGAAAGAACTGGAAAAGACGAAGTCCGGCGGTGGCACAGACAGCAAATTGCAGGAACTGGTCAAAAAAGCCCGGGAGCAGTTAAGGCAGTACAGTTTGGATGAGAGGTTGAAGAAACGCACCAGCAAAGCCAACCTGATCAAATTGGTATTGGTGTTTGCCGGGCAGCAATTGGTTCATATCGGGGAAGCCTGAAGCGAGCATTAGCCCGGAAAGCTTTTAGTCGTAGTTAGAGAGGACAGCGAAAAGTTTAAACCGCCAATCGGCTTACTGATGGAAAAAAGAAGAAGCACTCTAATCTTCGATTTCTAAATCTAAAAGATTTTTTGATAATTTACCCTTATATATTTGTGAGGGAACTCAGTAATCGCTAATTCCGTCCGATCACACTTTAACCGATATTCAAAATTTTTTTCGCAAAGGATATAATTCTCACTTTTTTTATTTTCTCTAAGTCTTATCGAAAAATTGAACAAAGGAGAAGGAGAATCATTTTGTCTATAAGTAGTAACTAAAACCGTTTGCTCACATTTATTCTTCGGTAATTCAAAACACTCGTATTTATCTTCTTTATCCGGCAATAAATCATTCAAATCTCCTAATGTATCTAAAGGAAGCAGTTTTCCTAAAGGCGCCAAGAGGAATGTGAAATTACAGTTTTCGAACAAATTCTTTTTAAAATCCATATGCCCTGGACCTCGGGCACAGATCGCTATACGTCTAAGCCCTTTTCTTAAAAGGAACCAATTGGCTGTTAAAACACAGACATTTTTAATATTTTTTCCGGATTTTTCTTGTGACGCCCACATTGCATTCAGGAATTTTTGAGTTGAAGTGCCTGTTGTTGCCCTATATTTGTTTAGAGGTTGACCGGGAATTAAACTAAAATCTCTTTCATTCAAATTGAATTCATCCTGGTTTGGGGCTTTATGTATTTCGTCTATGCCTGCAAGATTATTCGTATATATATGGAAATTATGCCCCTTCATTTCCTGTACGTTCAGGTTAAGCAATAGAGGAAAAATAGGGGTAATGGTCGTACCTGAGTCAAAAAATAGATTAAGCTCATTAACGCTTGAATCCTGGTTAAATTTTTTCTCAACCAGTTCCTGTAGAACTTGGTTTACAAAAGTATGTGCAATCTCTTTTTTTTCTATCGTAAAATGCTGCTGCCTTTTGAAAAATTGATTCTGATTGAAAGTGAATCCAAACTCTGAGCGTAGAATAAAATTAACTTGTTTAAACTTTGCATCGAGAAGTCGCTTTTGGTTGAATAATATAGCTCCAAGCAATATAACCACAAAAAATCCCAGTGCAAAAACCACGAACATTATAGGTTCTATAGATGAAAATATGATACTTATAAAGTATGTGAGGATAATAGAAAGAAAGGTAGTAATAATTCCGATAAGAAGTTCACCTTTATACTTTTTTATTAACCTGCTTCCTCGATCATACATGTTTACCTCCTTTTTATAATATTCGACTTTATCGACGCAATAATCAACATGTTTGACATATATCTAATCCCCACTATTAGGTGGGACGTTTCTTGAGCAGAAATTAAAAAAAACGCTCATACATTATATCATAATTTGAAATTTTCTTCAACCAAAACCCGGAAATTCCCAGCAATTAAATCCAGAAATCCGGGGGATAAATCTTGTATTCATTGATTCTTGCTAAACAGATGCGCAAATCAAAAAATAACCCGGAACACTTTTAACAAGAACGACACCGGGTAAAAGATGCCGTTCTTCTTACTCCCAAACACATATCGCTAGCAGTCTTAGATGTCGCGCAGTTCGCGGACTTTTATTCTTTCCGCATCATCGGGGTGCTCTTTTTTGAATTTTATCCAGTAATCTTTGACCGACTGTTTCATGTCTTTGTGCAGCAAAATGATGCTGACCAGGTTGGGAACCGTCATGAATATAATCGCCACATATGCCAGGTTCCATATTATCGTAGTGTCGATCAGGGCGGCCAGGAAAAAGGTGATAATATATACGATACGGTAGGGCAGGACAAATTTCGTCCCCCATAGGTAAGTAACAGCCCTATCTCCGTAATAAGACCAGGAAATAACAGTCGAAAAGGCAAAAAGAAGCAGCCCGATGGTGGCAATATACATACCCCAATCACCGAATACACCTCTCTTGAACGCTTCGTTGGTCAACACCGCGCTGTGCACTAAAGACTTGCCTTCAAGGACAATGTCTTCATTCTCCAACTGCCCCTCTTCGACCACTAAAACGCCTGTTACGGGTTCGCCGTCTTGTGAAAATTTCACCTCTTCGGCAATGGAATGGGCATGCAAGATAGTAATATCCTGTCCCGCGACTAAACCGCCTTTCTCCAGGATAAGTTTCCCGGAAAAGGTTTCTATCTTATCATCTTTCTTTTTATTGACATGATCGCCCAATAAACGGATATGTTCGGGATTATCCTGTACGAATACGCCCTGGATAATCTCCATATCGGACCTCTGGAAAGTATTGGGCACCTTATCGATCCAGGCCCCGGAAGCCAGGATAGTCAAACCTGTCAGCGTACAAATCACCAATGTGTCGATAAAAGGCTCCAGGATCGAGACCATGCCTTCGGATACCGGTTCGTCGGCTTTAGCCGCCGAATGGGCAATGGCCGCGGAACCCTGCCCGGCTTCGTTGGAGTAGATTCCTCTTTGCACGCCCTTGTTGAACACATAAGCGAAAGTGGAACCTAAAAAACCGCCCACAGCCGCCGTGCCGCTAAACACACCGGAAAAAATGATTTTAAAGGAGGGGATAATATTTCCTAAGTTGGAAAAGATAACCGCCAGGGCGCCGGCAACGTAAAGAATCGCCATTGTAGGCACTACTTTTTCCGTAAATTTGGCGATGCGTTTGATACCGCCGATAATAATTAAAGCCAGGATTACCGCCAGGAAGCCGCCGGTGATCCAGGGTTTGATCTTAAAGGTCGAAAATAATGAAGAGGCAATATTGTTGATCTGCGGCATGTTGCCCGTGCCGATAGAACAAAAAACCGTAGCGACTGCAAAAAGCACTGCCAGCCATTTCATTTTTAGTTTTTTCTCCATATAGTACATAGGACCGCCGGAGATGCTGCCGTCTTTTTGGATGTCACGATACTTGTGCGCCAGGGTGCATTCCACGAACTTGGTAGTCATGCCGAAGAAAGCCGTGGCCCACATCCAGAACAGGGCTGCCGGGCCGCCGGTCCAGATAGCCAGGCCCACACCGGCGATGTTGCCCGTGCCCACAGTGCCCGAAAGAGCGGTAGCCAGGGATTGGAAATGTGTGGTATCGCCTTTAAAACTATCTTTTTCATACTTGCCGGTCACGATCTTGGTGGCGTGCCGGAAAAAACGGAGCTGCGGGAAACGCAGGTAAATAGTAAAAAATATCCCGGTGCCGAGAAGCATTAGGGGGAACCAGTCGCTGCTTCCTAAATAACCGTCCAACATTACGAGAAAATCATTTATTGTGTCCAAGCTGCCTCCTTTAGGATTCGTTGGTACTCTTTTAGATTTTGGTTAAGGATAGTTTTATCACATATTCCTTTTTATTTCAACCCCAAATCCCCCAAATCGGGGAGTGCTATTCCCCTCGTGAGACTTGCCGGGAGGTGGACACGGAGCGGCTGGAGTGTGGAACCGGACCCGACGGCACCTTGTTTTTTTCGCTGCAAAACGGTGCAAAAAAAAAGGGACAGGCAGGAATGCCCAACTGTCCCTCTTCTTTTACTTTTTTAATACTTATTTCTTTATTAACCTGATCGAATCAGTTCCTGAAAATTTGGTATCGTCGTTTAGTTTGCCCGATATTTTAATATCTATATCCTTATTCAGGCCCAGGCCCAAATGGAGTCTCTTTAGCTTAACAAGCTGCCTTCTACTAAATTTGATCATTAAGTCAGCTATCCCATCACCATCATAGTCACCGATAGAGGTAGGTCGCGATTCAGCATAAATAGGATCAACTAATTGGGTGCCCTTAACTTCAACGATGGCAACCGATGAGAGATCGATGTTCTCTACCGCATATCCTCCAGGAAGTTCTATGTAGGTGGTAAGCCTTTTTCCTTTGCTTTTTATATTTAACGTTTCAGGTTTGATGTCAATGATGGCTTCAATTTCGTGAACGGTTTGAATGAGTTCCCAGGTGTCATTGCCCCATCCATGACCCGGAATATGTCCGCCAAAAAGGACGATGCTTTTATTTTTCGGATAGTAAGAAAAAGAGAAACCGGTTCTTTTCCCGGGGGTGGTTTCCGGGTTCAGCTTTGTCCAGTCTACGCCATCGTATTCCCAGGTATCGACTTTTATACCGGAAAGGGAGTTGCCACCGTGAAGAATTACCTTATTATTGTCACTATTATAAGTCATCTGGTGATAGTACCTCGCGCCGGGATTTTGCTGTGGTTGTATTTCGGTCCAATTCGTACCATCCCATTCCCATGTGTCGTTAAAAGGCCCCCCCTGACCGGCATATTGTCTCGTTCCGCCAAACAGCACAACTACCTCTCTATTCTCGTCATAAACCATGGTAACCTGTTGACGTTCACAAGGAGAATTTGCGGGAGACCTTTGAATCCAGTCTGTCCCATCGTATTCCCAGGTGTCACCCTGATCCACGTACCAATGCCATCCACCAAAAAGTACAACTACATTTCGCTTGCTGTCATAGGCAAGCGCAAAATGAGCTCTCGATATGGGAGAGTGTGCGGTATTAACCTTGTACCATGTGTTCCCATCATATTCCCAGGTATCACCGTATAAGGTAGGCCAATCTTCTCCGCCAAAAAGCACTATTACATTTCGATTGCTGTCATAGACCATGTTATAGGCATAGCGGGTGCTGGGACTGTTTAACGGGAAGCGCTGCTCCCATGTGCTGCCATTGTATTCCCATAAATCATTCAGGCCGACATCGTTGTATGGCGAGCCGCCAAAAAGAACAATTTTCTCATTGATTGGATCATACACAGTTTGAATGTAACTTCGAGGTGGTTCAGGGCTTGCCGGCGTCTCGATTTTCACCCAGTCGAAATCAGATGCAGGGAAAACGAGTTGGCTGCCTAAAATAGTGGAAATCACAAAAAAAAACAAAATTAAAAATGAATGTTTTCTTTCTTTCATAATAAACCTCCGTGGTTAAATTTTCGTATTGTCAAGAGTTTTTAAGAGAACTTCGACAACCTTTAAGTTAGAATGAAAGCAATTTAGTTTCCAACCAGGGGCAACAATCGTCCCGAAACAAAATCAATTAGCCCCGGCAAATTTGCAAAACAACCAAAACCATTTAATATCAAGGGTTTTGATGATTTTTTTTCTTAAACTTCCAGGGGAAATAAGCAGTAAATTGTTTTCACAACTAAACAGTTTTTTTCTCCACCTGGTTTACAAATTGCAAACTGGATTTTTGCCGACGTCAGTCATCTTGTTTGAAATCGCCTGTTTTTACAAACAGATACAGGCAGAATAATTTTATACCGGGAAATGGTTGACATGTTGTGAACATTTGTTTAAAATTTGGTCATGAAATACTTGCTGTACTTGAGAGACGGCCTCGTAAAAAAATTTCCTTTGAAAAAAAAGACCGTCTACTTAGGCCGGGACCCGCAGTGCGATCTCTGTATCGACGAAGAGTTTATCACCTGGAAACACGCTAAAATCACCTGTTTCGACGACGAAATAAAGGTTGCAGACCTGGACTCGAAAAACGGCGTCTATGTTGAAAACTTGAGAACAAAAGAAGCCCAGGTCAGCCTGGGTGAATCCTTTAGAATAGGTCACTTAGAATTTTTCCTGAAGTTCGGCAATCCAAAAGAATTTGTTCTTTCCGAAAAAACCCGCCCGCTGGTTAAAAAAATTTCCAACCTTATGGTTACCTCTCGAGAAGATACTAAAACCTGTCTAAACCTGTTCGACAAAACCCTGCTCTTAACCCTGCGTTTAGGGTTTACTATAGATCATTTCGAGGAAATCCTGCAGTGGGCCAAAATCTCGCTTGCCAATACCTTAAAAACAGGCGGCTTGATGATACTGTGCCGTGAAAATAATAAAGACCGGGTTTTATCGAACCTTAACCTGGATGAAGATAAAGAATTTGTCCTCAACCGTGTGGATTTAGACCGGGACATTTTTGAAAAAGAGATTTTGAACCGCGCCATGGGACAGGAGCTTTGCTTTTATTCATTTCCTATCTTACTCGGTAACAACCGCGGCACTCTGCTGTATACGAGAAAAAGGGGGAAACGCTTAGATAAAAAATTTATCGCATTCTTAAAAGATTTCTCTTCCGAATTGGCATTAATATACCGTTTGATAGAACAAAACAAGTCCGGTTTCCGGGATAAAGACGACGACGGTTCCCTACTTGAAATTGTTACCAGAGATGAAAATATGCTCAACCTGTTAGGCAAATGTAAAAAAATCGCTGTAAGCGACCTTTTTGTCCTGGTAGAGGGGGAGACCGGTACCGGCAAAGAACTGCTGGCCCGTTTTATCCACCGGGAGTCCCGGCGAAAAAAAGATAGCTATATTGCCATTAATTGTTCCGCTATCCCGGAAACCCTGCTGGAAGACGAACTTTTCGGTCACGAAAAGGGCGCTTTTTCCGGGGCCGGTAGTTCCAGAACCGGGAAATTGGAACTGGCTTCCGGCGGTACCCTGGTATTAGACGAAATCGGGGAAATGTCCCTGGATTTACAGGTCAAACTATTAAGGGTTTTGCAGGAAAGTGAGTTTTACCGGCTGGGCGGCAATAAAAAGATAAATGTTGATCTCAAAGTTATCTCTATAACCAATAAGGATTTGCACAAACTGGTCGGGGAAAAGAGATTTCGGGAGGACCTATATTATAGGATCACCCACTTTAAAATAAAAATTCCGCCGCTGAGAGAACGGCCGGACGACATCCAGCCCTTGATTAATTATTTTTTCGAGAAGTTCTCTTTAGAAAGCCGGATATATGTGAGCGGTTTTTCTCACCGGGCGGTAGATGCCCTGCAAAGTTACCACTGGCCCGGTAATGTGAGGGAATTGGAGAATGAGATCAAGAGTTTGATCAATCAATCCAACAATAGGGACATTATAGATTTCGATCTATTAAATAGCGACATAAAATCCCATTATTTAGATTTGAAAGGTGATACTTTGCAGGATACGAACCGGGAAAGAGAGCAGTTAGTGGCGCTGCTGGAAGAAAACAGGTGGAACAAAAGTGAAGCGGCCAAAAAACTGGATATCAGCCGCACCGCTTTATATAAAAGAATGAAAAAATTTAAGATAGGATGACAGGATAGGAGTGATGACGAAAGAGACTGCATCCTTTACAGGCGTTGCGGGTGTCGATCCCCGTTTGGTCCCGGGAACTTTGATTACCGGGCGTTACCGGCTCGAGGAGATGATCGGGCAGGGCGGCTGCGGCGTTGTTTTTAAAGCCACCGATACGCTTTTAAAATCACAGTTGGCCCTTAAATTTCTTTACCCCGGATTCATCTCGGACAGGAGAAAGTTCCTGCGGGTAAAACGGGAAATCAACCTATCGAGAAAAATAACCGATGAACGAACCATCAAGGTTTTCTCTTTAGAGAAGTGGGAATCTTTGTATTTTTTGGTAATGGAATTCGCGGCAGGGAAGAATTTAAAAGACTGCCTTGAAGAAAAAGGGGCTTATAGCTGGGAAGAGTTTAAAGACATCTATTTTGACATCCTGGCGGGAATCGCTGTTTTACATAAACATAATATTATCCACCGGGATTTAAAACCCTCGAATATCATTATTTCCGGGAATAATAGAGTAAAGATTCTCGATTTCGGCCTGGCAAAGAAAATCACGGACAAAGAAAAAACCTCTTCTATCGGCGAGATCGTTGGCTCTCCTTTTTATATGTCCCCGGAGCAGGCATCGGGGAAAGAAGTCGATCTCCGCTCCGATATTTATTCTTCGGGAATGATCCTATACCGGGCGCTGATGGGCGGTCACCCCTTTAAAGAAGCCACCACCATGGAAATTATATTTAAACTTATTCACAGCCAACCCATCAAGATAGAGGGGACAAACAGGAGAGTTCCCCGATTCGTAAAATTCGCCATCGAAAAGGCGCTGGGAAAAAAGAAAGGGCGAAGGTTCCAGGGGATAGAAGAGATGCTTTTATTTCTTAAACAGGGAAAGACACCGCTTCTGGGCTGGTTGTTTTCGAAGCTTTTCGCAAATCCTTTAAGAATTTTTCTATTCGGTGTTCTTGCCGTAACTCTTTTACTTTCCCTTTATTTCAAAGCTGCGGTTTTAAGCAAGGTATATTATGTTGAAAAAAAAGACAGTTACTTAATAGCCAGGGATGGTTCCGGTAAGGAGTTATGGCAAAAGGACTTTTTCCCTTATATCGTTCAATCTTTTTTTGAACCTGAACGGCCTATCGACGAAAAAGACAGGATTTTGCATGCGTATACTGATCTGGTGGTGCTGCTTCAACATCCGCAAAATAATTCCTTTTCGCCAGGGGTGTCGCTAAACTCCCTCGAATTAGACAACCGGATCGTATACTTAGATTCCGCAGGCAAAAAGATTTTTAATCGATCTTTTATCGAAGCCTGCGGTATAGAAACTTATGATTTTGCCAAAATAACAGAGATTGAAGAAATTAATTGGAGGGATTACGACAGGGACGGGAAAGAGGAACCAACATTAATGATCCGGCATTCAAGGGGAATGTATCCCACTGCTTTATGTATCATCGATAGGAAAGCGTTAATGGCTTATTCAAACCCCGGTAGTATAACCAATTACAATTTTTTACAGTTTGATGAAAACACCGTGAATTTTTATGTTTGCGGATTCAACAATATGTTTGCCCATTTAAACTTCTTCTCAGAGATCACCTTAAATAGGGTGGTAAGGCCGAAAATTATCGGAATCCCAAACTTTAATAAAACAAATGATTTCAGCAATTCTTATAAATTCCTGGTTTTTCTACCTAAAGGGAGTCAACTCCTTGAATCATATAAAGAGGATTGGGAAAATGAGGGAGTAGCAGCATTTACTCCCGAAGGAATTTATTGGGGCAAGGATTATACACTTAAAATTGCAGGACAGCTTTATAAGGATACCCCCAGAAACCTGCGAGACGTATACGCGGCGATTAACCAATACTACCAGGAGAAAATATTGTTTGAAAATCCGGGCAAAGCTTATTCTCTAATCCTAAACGCCTTGAACTATAAAATAGAGAACCCTTTCCTAAAATCGGGGCTGCTCTTTCTAAAAGGTGACATCGAAGTTTTAGAAGGAAAATACGATAAAGGAGAAGCAACCCTTCGTGAGGCTCTCGAATTTTACCCCCAACACATAGATGTTGCGCAGCGAATTTGCGAGATCGAATTCCTTAAAGGGAACCCGGCAAAAGCCATTGAAAAAGTGGATAATGAATACAGCGGGGCAGCGAATTTTTGGGGACTCGGCGCGGGGAAATCAATATTCAAAAGTTACTGCTATTTACAGATGGGGAATTTTAAGCAAGCGGCAGCCTTTTTCCCTAAGATAGTAGATCGTTCCGACAAATTATCTATTAAATGTTTCCAGGGCATTTTAAATATTTTTAAAGGAAATTACCGTCGGGCAGTAGCCGACTTGAAGGTGTCTGAGGATAAGTTTATCTATACATTAACCGTACTGGAACTGCGGTTATTCACAGGGCGGGCCCGTGTGCTGGCCGGTATAGAATTAGAACGGGCAAAATTCCATTTCGAGGATATTTTATCTTTCTCTAAAACAAAAGCTCACCTGGCGAAAATTTCGGTGAATTATTTTTTGGCTAAAGAGGGCAGGCTCGCGGAAGCGGAAGAGATGGCGAAACCTGCTTTTGAAGAACTGCTCAGGATGGCAAAGGGCGACTTCGATACCCGGCTCTGGCTTTTTTATCACGCCTATATCTATGGTAAAACCATGGCACTGTGCGGCAATAGAAAAGAGGCTGAGCGCGGCTACCGGCGCTGCATTCAGGCCAACCCCCACACCGAATTAGCCGCAAGGTCGGCGGCAGCCCTTAAATCCCTAAGGGCGGACATGTAACGTTGCTAAGGCAGGTGCTTCATCACAAATTCCCGCTGCGCTAACGCCGCCTTGTGAAAATAAAACCACCTCATATTGCCTTCATTATCTTTCCTGAACTTGTATTCCAATTCCCGGTACTCATCTTCATCTAAATCATCCCAATCGTAAACAACCCCTTCCAGGGCGTCCCGTTTCCATTGACTTTTATTATAGTCTAAGGCAATGCCTTCGTAAGCGAAAGTTGAACGGAATTTCTCAAACCTCTTCTTCATTGAATCGGTGTCGTATGCCAGGCACTCTTTGATATGACTAACATACTTTTTCCAGGCAGGCGCCGTCCCGGCAAGTTGACAAAGTAAATAATAAATTTTCTGAGCCGCCTCGAGAAAAACATTGGTGTTGTCCCTGATAATCTCGATGGCGCTGGCATCATGCTCATATTTCCAGGTTATCTGAGGCATATCCGGGTACGTCATGGCTTCAGCGTGCCCGATTTCCGGAAGCGAATTAAGCGTCAACTGCTTAACAAAACCGATCCTATCCCATTCGGCGTCCTTAAGTATACAGATACGCTCGATGTCGTTATCTTTCTTACTGCGCCTGCCGGAAAACTTTTGATGCGCCCAAGTATCGGCATAAGAATGAAGTGAAATCCCCAATTTGATAAGGTCCTCTTCCCGTTTTCCTTCTTTCCCGGATTTTACGGCTGCCACCGCTTTATTAAGGATTTCCCGGGCAAAAGAGCAGTCGGGAGATGTGGTGTAGTCGAAGTCCCACTTTTCTTCTTCTTTTCCGATGAACTTTTCCGTGGGAATGAAATGAAAAGAGACGTACACTTTACGCTGGGCAACCTTCGCTAACCCGGATAACGACCCCAGACCTTTATGGGCAGTGCATACAGGATCGAATAGCCCCTTTTTGTAACGGGAATAGCTGTTGGTAAACTCAACAGGGAGTTTGCCTTTAATCCTGATCTCCTGGTGCGCCACCGCATCGTCCACATACTGCGAAGCATAGGCGATGGTCTGCGCTTCCGTTTCCTTGAAACCGGCTAAACGGCTCAAAACCTTAATCATGCAATAATGGAAATCTTTATTCATGTTTTCCTCCTTTTAATATTTTAAATTGTTTTTGTTCCGATCTCCGTTAATTTTTTCCATAAGAGTAATTTATACCAGGAAAAAAAATCATTGTCAACAGTCACGTTACCTTTTTGGTAACGTGATGCATTTGGTAACGTTACCTTTTTTGTAACGTTACTTATTTAGCAGCGCAGTTAGCCTCCGGCCACCCCACGCGCGTGGGGTGGCGTTAAGC
>JAGLSW010000657.1 GCA_023135565.1 Candidatus Aminicenantota bacterium
TGAAATCCACGTTCCTGAAAAACCGTTTCTCTTCGCCGTTAAAATAGGGATAAAAGGCATGGAGCAGCGCTTTTTTATAGAGCGGCACATTAAAAATAACGTGGCCTTTCTCGTCGTTTTTAATCACACCGTAGGAAGTGAGAAACTTTATTCTTTCATCATTGATGGTAAATTTTACCGTTTTTTCGTCGAAAAGCAGCATCTCGACGAACTTTCTATATTTTTTAGCTTTATTGATGATGTTGGAGATATTTTTATCTATAGCGATATTGAGATACCAATCTTCGACTTTTAGATAATCTTCGTAGTCGATGATTTTTTTGCCGGGATCCCGTTCCACCAATTGATAGGCAAAACCGTTCACCAATCCCGGCTGGTTCCCGGTCATGTAAGAGATTTTTTCTTTTACTTTTTTATCGAAAAACTGCCCGGTTTCTGCTTCATGCATATGCAGCAGGTGCGATGTTTCTTCAGCGCTGAAATAGGGAACTTCCAGGTTGTCGGCAATATTGAAAGGGCTGGCGTGGTCCTGGACCACCCCGACGATATTGCTGACGCCCACCAGTATGACGCTTTTTAAGCAGTGCTTGTCCCTGGAGTGATATAGATTACGAACGGTGTGCAGGAATTGACCGAAATATTCCGGGTTTAGTCCTTCCACTTCGTCGATAATAAGGATGCACTGCCTATCTTTAATTTTGGCGATATCGTTCTGCATATCGCCGAGATTATTGCTTTTTAACTTGACTCCCCAGTTCTCTTCGATTTCCCGGAACAGGTAATTAAAAAATGCGGAGAGAGGGGCCTGCATATAGTTTTCCACATTCACGTGGGTGACTTTATATTTTATTTTTCTAAGTTCTTCGGCCAGCATCCGGAAATAGGTGGATTTTCCGGTCTGCCGCGGCGCCCAGATAGTGAAATATCTTCTTTTTTTGACCAGTTCGATTCCTTTTTCGATTAATTTGTCTCTTTTCAGGGTGTAGTGTTCATCCGGTAAGTTTGGGCCGGAAGTATTGAAATAACGTTTCGCTTTTTTTATCATAGCGACAGTATAGTATAAATAGGTTTATTTTTCAACAGCAAAAGCGCTGTCCTGCCGCGAAGCAGCTTATACCTTCCCCACGTGGTGGGGCCGCGCCGCGGGGTCCTGCCATTCGAAATCATCTCCTAAGAAAAGTTCCCGGGTTTTCGTCTCTTTTACCACCTGGGCCGGGTGGCCTGAACTCAACAGTTCTCCCTTGTGGATAATATAGACTTTATCGGTAATATCGAAAGTATCTTTTACATTATGATCGGTTATAATGATACCGATGCCTCTATCACGCAATTTGGCGATAATTTTCTGTATTTCCAGTATAGTGATGGGATCGATACCGGTAAAAGGTTCATCTAAAAATAAAAATTTGGGCGCCATTATCATTGCCCTGGCAATCTCCAATCTTCTTTTTTCGCCCCCTGAGAGCTGGTAAGCCGTCGAATCTTTCACATAGGTCAGACCGAAATCTTCGAGTAATTCCAGCACTTTTTTTCTTGCGGTTGTTTTGTCGTGATGCAGTTCCAAAACCATGAACAAATTGCGGAAAACCGTGGCTTTTAAAAATACCGAGTGCTGTTGGGGCAGGTAGATCAAACCTCTTTCCGCTCTTTCATAGGAAGGCATCGATTCTATATCTTTCCCGTTAAAAAACACCCTGCCGCCGTCCGGTTTAACGATTCCCGAAAACATCAAAAAGGTAGTGGTTTTACCTGCCCCGTTTCTGCCTAAGAGTCCCACTACTGCTCCGGTTTCGAGGTTCAGGTCGATTTTGTTGACCACCGGCATATTATTATAAATTTTCGTTAAATTTTCAGTTTTCAAAGTATCCATGCTGCAACCTTATCAAGCGCCATTATAGCATGAATAAAAAGCAAAGTAAATTAGCGGGATGCTGTTTAAGCCACAGAGTCGGGCGGGAAAGCCAATAAGGGGCGCGTGTCATGTCCAAAAGCTTGTCGCTCAACAAAGCCCCACTGCGTGGGGGAGCGTTTAAGGGGCAATAGTCGGTAAATGCCTATCTCCATTGATTCGGGATAAGCAAGCCGGGGCTTATAGGGTGGGTGCGCAGCACCCCTCCCGGCAGGGCCGCCGGAGGCTATATATTATAAGGTATACATAGGAAAGTTAAAGGGCTAAATTTTTTTTAAAAAAATGCAACTATTTTTCAAAAAAGGACGTCTACAAAATATGCTAAAAAAACAGCACCCAGGACTTGACAAATCAAAAAAAGGGTGCTAAAATTTTAACATGCTAATTTTTTAGCATGTTGGCTGCAAGAAAAACGGGACGGCGGGGGTCGGCGACCCCAACCTATTAGAAGCCTGGGCGGACGGTGTCCGCGCCGCGGGTTTTCACGCAATATTAGTAAAAGGAGTTAACCGGCATGAAAGGTCAAAAAAATCTCAGCCGTCGTGAACGGCAGATCATGGATATTATCTATGAATTAGAAGAAGCAACCGCAGCACAGGTCCTGGAGCTTCTTCCTGCTCCGCCCAGTTACTCGGCAGTGCGCGCCCTGCTCAAAGTCCTGGAAGAAAAAGGCCACCTGACCCATAAACAAGACGGCCCGCGCTATGTCTTCCTACCTGTCCTGCCCCGGGAAGAAGCCGGGCAAAACGCCCTGAAACACCTGATGAAAACTTTTTTCGATAACTCTACCGAAGAGATGATGGCAGCCCTGTTGGGCATTTCAGAGGAAGAAATGTCGGGAAAAGACTACGACCGCCTCTCCGCTCTCATCGAAAAAACCCGCGGCGAAGGGAGATAATCATGACCGCCCTGCTCCAATCTAAAGGCAGCGAAATGTTTTTCGAGTTCCTACTGAAAAGCTCGCTAATCCTGGTCTTTGCTCTTTTTCTATCTTTTCTATTTAGAAAAAAATCGGCCTCGTTCAGGCATTTTTTGCTCTGTTCCGCGTTGATCGTCCTGCTACTCTTACCCCTGCTGATTGCTTTTGCTCCCGGCTGGCAGACGGGACTTTTCCCCGCTTTGTGGCCGCAGCAGGGGCCAAATCTTCAAAACCGGGGTTTTGAACTCGATAATAGTCCCCTGCTCCCGTTGGAAAAAGGTCGGGTCGGCTCCGCCTCTGCGGTTACCGCGCCGGGAGAAGAAGGCGCTCTATCGCCTTATTTTCTACTTGTGCCCTGGTGCTGCGGATTAGTGTTTATGTTTTTGAAAATCGGTTTCGGTTTGTACGGCACTTTTCGGCTGACCCACCGCGGCGTATTAATGGGAGGTTATCCCTGGAAGCAGTTATTTCTTTTATTTTTAAAGAAAACCCCATTAAGAAAAAAAATCCGCCTGCTGGAGAGTAAAGACGTTTTTGTCCCCATGACCTGGGGCTTTTTGAAACCCGTGGTTCTTTTGCCCGCGGGCTCCGCCGGCTGGCCTTTAGAGCAGTGTTCTTCCGTATTGTTTCATGAATTATCGCACATCGAGCGCGGTGATTTTTTAGCGCGGTTATTATCCAGGGTATCGTGTTCGTTATTCTGGTTCAATCCATTATGTTGGCTCGTATTTCGGCGCATAAAAAAGGAACAGGAAAAAGCGTGTGACGAGATGGTATTAAACGCCGGCATCAAACCATCGACTTATGCCTCTTGCCTGCTCCGGTTAAAAGAATCCATAAAGCGGGCGGCGCCCGCGGCTGTCGGTGTGCGGAGGCACACAGGCAGGATAAAAAGAAACACGGGGCAGTATGTCCCGGTTACAGCATTGGGGATGGCCGGTAGTTCGGAATTTAAAGAACGGATTACCGCTATCCTGAAAAAACAATTAAATCCCAAGGAGATCAAAATGAAAACCAAAATAACTTTATTGGTATTAGTATTATTTGCCGTGGCTTTGATCGGCACGGCCAAACCCAACATGGGCGATCCCATGAACGAAGATGCCGCATATGCTTATGCGCAAGATGATGTAAAAGAGAAAAAAGCCACCAAAGAAAAAAAGGAAAAGAAAAAAATTAAAGAAAAAGCCAAATCGGAAAAGAAGTGCCGGGAAGTGCTGATTACCGTAGAAGAGGAAGAAGAAAAAGGCAAAAAAGTAAAAAAAGTAAGAAAAATAATCATATCGCCCAAAGGCAAAGCGGACTTCGCAAAGATCGAGATGGACGGTGATAACCTGATTTTTTATGATGAAAAAGGCAAAGTAGTCAAGAAGATGAAGTTAGACGAATGCGGCGAAGACA
Source organism: Candidatus Aminicenantota bacterium (assembly GCA_023135565.1). Taxonomy (GTDB): domain Bacteria; phylum Acidobacteriota; class Aminicenantia; order UBA2199; family UBA2199; genus JAGLQA01. The sequence goes on from JAGLSW010000657.1 coordinate 4,230, forward strand.
TCGTGCTTTCCGGCAAAGGTCACAAAGTGGTGGCCTATGTTTCGGGAGATGACGACAAAAGCGGCAAGGAGAAAAAGTACAAGATTCTCATCAAAGAGGGCGGCAAGCTGACTGAAATCTCCGAAGAAGCCTTTGTTAAAGGTGAAAAAGGTCATATCTGGGTAAGCAAGGAAAAAGGCAAGGACGGCACCATTCATATTATCAAGAAGAAATTAGAAGGTAAAGAAGGCGAATGTGAAATAGCCATTGCCCTGGGTGAAGGCGGCCTAACAGAAGATGTGCATGTCATCAAATCCGGGGAAGGCAAAGGTCTCACCTGGGTAGTCGAGAAAAAAGGCGGCGCTAAAGATTGCGAAACCAAAGTGTATAAAATCAGGACGAAAATCAGGACTGACGCGGGATTAGAGAAGAGTGTTGCTGATATGAAAAAGGCGCTGGAAAAGCTTAACAAAGAGCTAAAAGGCAAGTCTGGCGACCATGTAAAAACGATTAAGGAGATGGAGAAAGCCTTAAAAAAGATGGAGAAGGAGTTAGAGAACAAAGATGAGGAATTAAAAACCATCGCCGTGACCCTAAGCGGTGATGATGATGATTTGCTTCACATTAAAGAAGCCCATAAGGACCGCGCCATCTTAAAAAAGATAAAATTAGACAAAGGTGACATCGTTTCCAAAATATCGCAGGAAGGTTTAGATTTTGCTCTCACTTTTATTTTGGATCAAAAGATCGACAAGAAGCAGAAGAGCCAGCTCAAGAAAGCGGTTGCCAAATTACAGAAGAAGCTGCCCAAATCTTACAAAGTCAAAGCTGATATCGGTGTTTCGGATCAGGAGATCGAGATCGGTCGCGGCGGAAAGAATGTAGACAAGAAGACTGATGAAGCTGCGTTTAAAGAGATAGATGTTTTTGAGAAAGAGTTGAAGAAGATATTTCCCGGAGAGGAGTCCTTGAAGAAAAAAATCAAAATCATGATGAAAGAAGAGAAATAAACAAAAGTTTTTTGGGGGGTCAAGGGGGGCGATTTTTCAAAAAAGCCCCCCTTGCCGCCGGAGGCCCCGGGGCTATCAAATCAAAAATTCCATAAAATCTTCTGCTAAAATAGTATTATCGAATAATTTTTTAGTTTCTTTTAGTCTTTCTTTTGCGGAAAGGGGCGGATAGAGGTGGGTTAGTATTAATTTTTTTGCAGCGGATTTTTGGGCGATTTGGCCGCATTCTTTTGGGGTCAGGTGTCCTTTTACTTTTTGGTTATTTTTGAAAGAGCATTCCAGCAGCAGGGTGTGGCAGTTTTTGGCGAACTCGATCGAGTTTTCGTCGAAATCGCAATCCCCGGAGATGATGAGGGAACTGGCGGTTTCGCCCTGTTTATCGGCTGCTGGTGCCTCGATGAATTTGTAGGCTGTGCTTTCCGGGCTGTGTGTTGTGCTCAAGGCTTCCACCCGGAAACCGGGAAAATCTAAGCTATCTTCGATTTCTTCGATTAAAATTTCGTAGGTATCGGGGCGGGGCGAGCCGCATACCGGTTTGATATATTTTCTATAGAAATTCTCGAAACCTGGCGGGCCTATGAAAGTCAGGTTTTTTTTTCGTTCGAAACCCGGCGTCCAGTTGGAAGCCTGCACTAAAGGCCCTAAGTCGGAGATATGGTCGCTGTGAAAATGGCTGATAAAGACCATGTCGATGAGTTTATAGTCTAATTTTGCTTTTTCCAATTGTTTCAGGGTGCCCGGGCCGCAGTCTACCAAAGCCCGGCTGCCGGCTATTTCGAGATAGTTTGCCGGAGCGCCTCGTTTTGTTGAGGGTACGCAGGTACCGCTACCGATTATTGTTAATTTCATTTATTTCCTTATTGTTTAGTCCCAACGTCAGCCTTCGGCGACCCTGCCGGGTGACGCCCCCATTGAGTTTTTTGTTGGGGGCCAGCGGCATACCGCACCTTCAAAAAAGTTTGATCAAAATTTTTGTTAAAAAAAGCGAGAAGCGCTCTCATCACCTTTGCCGCGAAGCGGCTTATACCCTCCCCACGTGGTGGGGCGGTACACTTTCAAGCGCGTAATTGCCGATATTACGTTTTTCCAGGTCAAAGCCGACGCCCATCAATACGATCTCCTTATCGCTGCTGAGATAACTCTCATGGTAATTCTTGTTTTTGATTTGATCTAAAGCTTCCTGCTCGCTGCCGATTTTGAACTCTATGATGTATACTTTTTGCCCTGTCTCTATCACCGCATCGATCCTGCCGGTATTGGTTTGTTTTTCCGGTTCCACGCGGACTCCGCATAAGCGCAGTATCAAATATATAATAGAATGATAATAGGCTTCCCTATCCCCGATAAAAATATTGTAAGGTATCGAGGCAAAAAGTGATTTTACCTGTTGTATAAAACTCTCCATGTCCCCGGCCTCTACAGCCTCTGCCATGCGCTCCAATAAACGGGTTCCGGCGGCTAAATCCCTACCGGTATATTCCCGGAACAAATAGGTAAGAAAAGATTCCCTTACCTCTTTATTGGGATAGGATAACCTGTACCATTTCTTTTCTTTCCGGGTCCATGCCTCTTTGATAGTCAAATACCCGGTCTGGAATAACAAAGGGGCAATCTCTATATTATCGACGTCATAACTGTCGAAAATATAACTGCTCACCGGTAAATCCTCGAATTCGCTTATATCATAGTTCCGCTCTTTTAATAATTTGACTAAAAAAGTAGGAGTGCCGGTGGAAAACCAATAATTGTCGAATTGTTTTTTAGAAAACAGCATCAGGATAGACAGCGGGTTGTACATAAAACTTTTCCCGTCCCAGGAATACCCGTTGTACCACTTTTTTATCGTTTTCGCCATCTCTGCTTTGTTTTTTCTTAGGCGGGCGGCCAAATCATTAATTTCATCTTTAAAGCAGCGCTGCAGTTCTTCTTCGGTATAGCCCAAAATGGCCGCAAACCGGTCATCCACGGTAATATCGTTGAGGTTATTAAGACCGGAAAAAACAGAAACTCTCGAGAATTTCGATACCCCGGTGATAAGGGCAAATCTCAGGAACTGGTCTGCTCTTTTGATGACGCTGTAGAAAGTTCTCAGGATGTCGCGGTTTCCTGCCGCGATCTCTTTTTTGTCGATAAAGTCGATAATCGGTTTGTCGTATTCGTCAACCAGGATCACTACTTTGTTTATTTTCGAAAGTTCCCCGATCAGTTCGATAAAACGTTTATCATAGCCTTTTTCTTTTAATTCGACGTCATAGTTCCGGGCGTTCTGGTTGACCAGGAACTCCAGGGTATTTTTCAACTCCTCTCTGCTCCCATATTCCAATCCTGAAAAATCGAAATGAATCACCGGGTATTTTTGCCAATCTACTTTATCATAAATCCACAGGTTTTTGAATAGTTCTTTGCTGCCGGAAAAAATTTCTTTGAGTGTAGAGATCAGGAGGGATTTACCGAAGCGGCGCGGCCTGGATAAAAAATAATATTGGCTGCCTGATTCTAAGAGATGATAAATTTCTTTTGTTTTATCCACATAGCGATAATTGTCTTTTATTACTTTGCTAAATGTTTGTATTCCGAGCGGTAGTTTTTTCATAATTAGGATTATATTACTAAAACAATATATTATCAAGTAAAAATAACATCCTTCCTCTTATGATCTCCCGCCTCTGTCCTACTCATGGGGAAAAATCTTGTTTTTTCGCGAAGATTTTTTAATCGTGAAGAGATCATTTCGTCCTCGTTCATGGGTTGCGGGCCCGTGCCCGCCCTGGTACGCTCTGTGGCTAAAATAGCCCCTGCCGGGGGCCAAGCCGGAAAGAATATCGAACATCGAATCTCGAAGGAAAACCCCATGACTTTTTGTTATCCGGAAGCCCCTCATCGGCTCCTCGCGCAGTGGGGTTGAAAAAGTTTGATCAAAACGTTTGTTTAAGGTGAGTCATAGCGTACTTGAGTGACTTTTGCTATAATAACGCCATGAAAACAAAAATTACCTGTTTAATAATTTTTATGAGCTTGTGCCTATTTCTTTCGATTTCTTCTAACTGCAAAAAATCCACTGCTCCCGGGTCTGGGGTAGTTTATTTTTTGGTCTCTGAGATCAACCCTTTTCACGGAGATTCCTTCATCCTGCCTCTTACCGACCCGGAGGATATCGAATTTGCCGAGAAGATTGTCGCCGATATCAACTCCACTACCAGCCGCATCGTTTCGGCGCGGATAGCCCGGGGGAGCGGCGGCGGCAGCTATCTAAACAAAGATCTTTCGAGTGGCAGCAGCCGGGTCTGGTCCTGGCATGTGGTAGAATTTTTCGACTTTGTAGATGTCACTATCGAAATTCAAGATTCCCGGCCCACCTATGTGGAAGAGAATTTAGACCGATGGATGCAGCAAAATAACGGTATGATCGGCTTCTGGTCTTATACTGTCACCAGGAAAGTGGACATTTCGGAATTACAATAAAAGCAAACTATTTCATATTATAAAGAATCACCCCGTCGATTTTATAGACCTCTACGCTCCAGGTTCCGCCCCTGGGAGCAGGTGGGTTGAGCAGTTTATTGCCCCAGATACAAATAAGATTGCCGGTTGATAGACCGGTTTCCAATAAGCTTTGCAGTCTCATTCTCGTAGTCAGTACGGCGATGGTTTTGCCCGGTGTGTCGCGTAGTTTTATCAGGGCGTGGCAGCCTCTAAAGTTGGACAGGTTATAGCCTTCGACTAAAGTAACGTGGCCGAACAACTGCACTTTTTTTGTTGCAGCGACTCTTAATTTACCCGGGTCGATTTTGGCAGCCTGGGTGCTCCTGATTGCTTTTCGCTGCGGGCCGCCTGCCGCAAAAGCTGTGTAAACAGCCAGCAGTAAAAGTCCCAAAAGACAGATTGCAAATAGTTTAAACTTTTTGTTTTGTAAAAATGACATATTTACCTCCGGTTTATTTTTAGTTCTATACAGTGCCGCCGGTATAGAAAATACGCTGCCTTTTCGTTCATTAACTCTTTAACTTTATTCATTCTTTTTCACGTTCATATTATAATATTTTTTCATTTGTAAAACAACTGCTTATTTTTTTTTAGGGGCTTATTTTTTCCCCTTTATTTTTAAAAATTCCCCACGCCTTTGTTGACAAAGGGGGAAGGTTAAGCAATTTTCTCCAAATCATCCTCATCGAGATAATTTAACTTAACAGCGAATTTTTTGGCAAGCTCGGAAACCTCTTTCGAAGCTTCCTCTGCTATCCTCTCTAAATCATAATTATTCCTTTTGGCAATTTCTGCTTGCACCCTATATTTTTCTTTCAATATTTCATTAATATACATCTTTGTCCTCCTCGAATAACTCTAAAGGAGTTATTATATCTCTTTGAACAAACATAGGAACATTTTACTACTTCACCGGCAAAAAATCAAGAGTTTTTTGCCGGTCGAGCAGCAAAAAAACCCGGGATTTTTGCGGGTAGACCGAAAACAACTCAAAGTAAGGGGGGAAATCTTGTTTTTTCGCGAAGATTTTCTAAAATGAGACCAATGTTTCAGATGACTTATAGGCTGCGGGCGCCACCCGGCAAACCTTTTTTCAAAAAAAATCGTTCTCTCTATTGAAATATCTTTCGCTTTCAATTATCATTTCTATATGATAGATCGAACAAACTTTCTTGTTCTTCTAAGCGCAATAAAAATTACCGGGAGGTCGAAACATGGCTGAAAAAGAAAAAACCGACCAGGAAACTGTCGAACGCCTGATGGCGCGAATCGATACGCTGGAAAAAAAACTCCAGGAAGAAGACACTAAAAGCAAAAAATCGAAAAAAAAGAAAAAAGACGACAACAAAAAAGACACCAGGTTCTTTAAAGAATCGGGCAAACTTATAAGAGGCCTGGTGGACGCGTCTGTTGAGGCGATGAAAGAGGCAGCCAATGCCCTCTCCTCCCTGTCCGACGATACCGACAAGGAGAAATTGGGCGAGATTCCGGCAGCCATAGTCGGAGTGCTGCGCAAAACCATCGAAATCCAGAGAAAAGCAATCAACAAATTCGAAGAAAGCTACTCCAAAGACGACGAAGAAGACGAAGATTGATCATTCTTGTTTCCTGAACCGCCGCGCCAGCAGCGCCAAAGAAATGCATCCGTAAAGCACCGTCGTAAGCAGCAAAAACCAGACCTGCACATCCAAAACCGGGATTTTGTCTAAAATATCCTTTATAAGATGACCCTGCGGCAGCCTGAAAGCAGACGTGTGCTGGAAAAGATAAGTAACACCGAAAATGGCGCCGATAAAGAAAAAAAAAGCCGATCCCATGCCGAAAACCAGCGCCGCCAGCCTGGACACCCGGGTGGTGGCTCCTTCGAAAACCTGGGCTAATCGACGCACCATGGCACCCCGGTAAATCGCTCTCTCAGCAGACTCGCGCGGAAAATCCACTAAGTTTTGCAGCCGCAGTATGTCCTGCGGCAATTGCAGCATCACTTTTTTGAATTTCCGTTTGCGGCTGCTGCGGGTAAAAATTTGCGTCAGATGCATCAGGTTAGAGCCGGGTATCAACTCCCGCAGCGAGGTGTCCATGGTCAACCAACCACGCAGCACTTTGAAAAAAGCCCAATTAATAGTAACGCCGTATTTGGCCAGCACCCGCGCCATCTCATCAAAGATCGAACTGGCCGATTTTTCGTTATAGGATAATTCCCTTACTTTGCAGCGGCTGCCCCAGGAGTGCAGGCGGCGCTGCAATTCTTCTTTCATGGGCATCAGGTTGGTGGAGGGCAGGTCGGGCATAATCAGCAGGAAAACGTCGATGGCTTTGGAATATTGTCCGGTGCTCAGGGCCTCTAAATAAAGCTTGTATTTGCGCAGCAAATCGCCTTCATTGGAACCCACGGAACCGAAATCCAGCAGGGAGATGTGGTTTTCCCGCAGCAGGAAAATATTGCCCGGATGCAGGTCGGCGTGGAACAGGTTGTCTTCCAGCACCTGCCGGTAATAAGAATAAAGCAGCTTCCTGCCGGCAACTTCGGCGTCGATGTTGTTTTTTTTCAGCCATTTTTCGGCCCGCACCGGGTCGGTTTTCAACACCTGGAGATAATCCGACATGGAAACCGCTTCGACGAACTCCATTACCAATATCTGCCGGGTGCAGTATTTTTTGAATACTTTCGGTACGTAAATATTATGGCGGGTTAGGCTCTTCCGCAGCCGCACCTGGTTGGAGACCTCGTAACGGTAGTCCAATTCCTCGTTAAACACTTGTTCCAATTCCCACAGCATGTCCCCCCAGCGCATATAAGGCATGATAGAAAAACGGCCCATGAAACGAAAAAGACCGCGGATCAACCCCATATCCAGGTTAAATACCCGGTCGATTTCAGGCCGGCGCACTTTAATCGCCGTCCAGATTTTCTCTTTTTTGAGACGGGCCCGGTGCACCTGGGCAATAGAAGCCGCGGCCCAGGGCGTTTCCTCGAATTCGCTGAAAAATTCGCTTACCGGGCCGCCCAACTCACTCTCTATGATCTCTTTAGCCAGCCGGGGCGAAAAGCCTTCGGCCCGTTCCTGGAGTTTTGCCAGGGCGGAGCAGAGTTCCGGCGGGAAAAGGTCGGAGCGCATGGAAAGCAGTTGGCCCAATTTGACCCACAGGACGCCCATTTCCTGGCAGAAATCGCCGATCGATTGGCCCATGGTTCCGGCGTCTAATCTTCTTATGATCTTGAGGCCGAGGAATTTCAATATTAGTACCAACAATCGCAAACTGCCCCGCAAACGGCGCAGGCGGAGCACTGCGACACTTTCGACGATGGGGACAGCCGGGCGTTCGCCGGGTCTGATCAGCATAGTAGGAATCCATTTTTTATTTAGCATTTTTAATGATGCCTCCGGCGGGGGAATTCTCGATAGCTCTCTGAGAGGTCCACCAGCACATTCCCCTCTTGAGAGGAGTGGTTCCGAGGAACGAGGAACCGGGGTATGTTTGCTTGCAGCCACCGGCTGCGCCGCACCCCTTCGTGTCCTTCGTGGTAAAAATAGCCCACAGTAATTATGTTTCTATAGTGGTGTTATTAGCGGGACTGCCGAACTCCCGGCGTCCGAAACGTGTTTTTTGTACCCGGAAAAAACCGTAAAGCAGGGAAAAAAAAGCAAACACTCCCAACCAGGGGCCGAGACCCATAGGCGGCACCCGCGCCGCGGCCCAGGATAACTGCGGGCCTAAAAGGGGTTCTAAGTGCACCCCCTGGTGATGAATCAAAAAAACCATAAAAAGAAAGATACCGAGAATCAGGACCAGGAAGGAACTGAAACCGAAACAGGCGGCAATAAAAGCGTCCATTTTGGAAGCGGAACCCTGTACAACCTGGGCCTGCCGCCGCATCAGCGCTTCCTTGAACATGGTAAATTCGTCCAATCTTTTGGGCATATCGTGCATGGCAACCAGGGATGAAGCCAGCCGGGAAGGTAGGCGGCTGATATTATCGGCGGTTTCCCGCATCAGCGCTTCGTGGAAATACAGGCACAGTTCTTCCAGGTAATTAAGCCCGGGCGAGAGTCCGGCCAGCGCGTTGTCTAAGTGCGCCCAGGTGCAGGTCAGTTTGGAAAAAGACCACAAGGGGGAGAATTTTGCGTCTTGAACCACCCCGTTCACCTGGCCTGTCAAATAGGTCAGGGATTTTTTTTCATAGGGCAGATCCTCTACGTAGACCCGCGCAGCCCAGACGCGCCAGATGCGTACCAACCTCTCTTTGACCATATTCAGATCGACCCGGGGCAAGCGAGTAGCTAACAGGAAGTATATTTCCGCTGCTGTTACATACTCTCCCTCAGCCAGGGATCGCAGGAAGACTCTCTGTTTTTCCAGGCTTTCCGATTCTAAAGAACCGGCGCTGCGGCACTCGATTACCGCGGCGCGGCTGTGGCGCAGTAAAATAATATTGCCGGTATTCATGTCGCCGTGGAAAAAATTATTTTCGAATACCTGCCGGTAAATGGCATGAAACAGCCGCCTGCCCAGGGTACGCAGGTCGATATCGTTCTCTTTCAGCCAGGCGGTCACTCTTTCCGGGTCTTTTTTTTGTAGGGCGATAAGGTCGGAAAGCAAGGCCCCCCGGATAAATTTCATGACCAGTATCCGTTTCCTGCAATACTGCCGGAAGATGCGCGGCACATGTACCGGTTGGGCAGTCAGGTTTTTGCCTAAAGTGTCTAAGGCGGCCACTTCGTAATGGTAGTTCATCTCCCGCATTTTGATATCGTTAAGTTCGTGGCAGAGGTCGTCCCATCTCATGCCTTCCAGGATATTAAAAAGCTTGATCAGACCGATAACGCGGCGAAAAAGGACCAGGTCGCGGTCGAAAATTTCTTCCGCGCCGGACTGCTGTACTTTGACTGCCACCCACACCTGTTCGCTGCGCAGGCGGGCGCGGTGAATCTGGGATACGGTAGTAGCTGAGAAGGGCGACTCATCGAAGCGGTCGAAAACATCTTTTAGGTCTTTGCCCAACTCTTTGCTAATGATTTCCCGGATTTTTGAAAAAGGGCAGGCGCCGCCCTGGTCGCGCAGGTCTAGGAGGCGCAGGCCGAAAGGAGTGGAGAGTTTTGAGCTGCGCAGTATCAGGGTTTGCGCCACCCTGATCCAGAGCATTCCTAAGCGCTGCAGGTATTCCAGGATTCGTTCTTCGCGGGCTGCCGCGGTTTTGTGGCCGCGCAGCCGCAGTAGGGCGTTTCCGCCGATTAGGGCTGTCGATTGCCGGAGTACATATAAGAAACGGAACCGTTTGGAGCGTTTTTTGGCTTCAGGAACCGGGGTGCGTTCGGAGGGGTCGAGCAGGCGGGTAGGAATGAGTTTGTCGATAGCAGAGTGCTTCTTAGCCATAATTTATTATATCATGAACATTAACGAAACATCAACCCCGTACGCACGGGGAGGCGTTTAGCCGCTTCGCAGCAGGGCAGCGGGTGAGCGCTTTTGATTCTCAATTATCAAAAGTTTTGTTCAAACTTTTTTAAAAGTTTGGCCTCCGGCAGGGCCGCCGAAGGCTAAGCGGTTGGGTGTGCAGGCGTCAATATCTCTTGCCTGGCCCAATTTTTTCGTAAACCTACTTTCCCGGATTAAAGGTACATCTTTATAAACTGCTCGGGTGAAATAACCATTACCTTAGGAAAATCAATCTTTTTCAAAATATTAAAATGATGATCCGAAGTAACCAGGAAATCACAATTCCCACAAATAGCGCAATCTACAAACTTATTATCATCTTCATCATCACCAATCAACCGGAATCTATAATGCGGTTCGATTTTCATGATAGCTGTCGAATACTCGAAAAATATAGTTATCTCTCTTAGTGTTCTTTCCGAATAAACACGACCGAATATCTCAAAATATTCCAACATAATTTCATTCGATATGACGAGTGAATTTGTTTCATAGACTATTGATTGGAATATTTTATGATAGGGGCTCCGCCTCGTTATGGATTCAACCATAACGTTCGTATCAACGACCAAAAACATTACTTGCCGCCAGCCTGTCTATAATTTCCGATCTCTTCATTTATAAGGTCTCTTGACAATCCTTTAACTGCCCAATCTTTGTCGGCAAAACCGGCAGCTTTCCTGGCTGCGATTTTAGCAATCATTCGATACAATTGCTTTAATTCTTCCGCGTCCAGGTTATTGAGACCGCTAATAATTTTATTCTTTAAAACTTCCGGGTCATTTTGTATATTCAACATTGTTAACTCCGTATATAAGGTAATATAAAACTCAAGAAAAATCAAGTCCCCGGCCTTTTTTTTGCCTCCGGCGGCCCTCCGGGGGGTCGCTTTTTGAAAAAAGCTCCGCAAAAACTTCTATTTAGCAAACGTTTGTGCCCCTTATGAACGTTTTGGAATTTGCCCAAACGTTGGGCTAATCAAAAGTTTTGTTCAAACTTTTACAAAAGTTTGGCC
>JAGLSW010000658.1 GCA_023135565.1 Candidatus Aminicenantota bacterium
ATCAAAGGCGCTCACACGCTGCCCTCCCGGATGTCTTACTTTATCTTGTTGTCGATTCGTTTCAAAATCTCTATCAACAGCCTGAGATCACGGCGCATCTCCTTGGCAGGCTTCTGCTGCGGCGAAAAACGCACCGATTCCGACTCCGCTTTTATCCTGACAAAATTCTTAATATCATTCCCGCTGACGCCATGTTTTTCAAAAAGCCCTTCGATACTGTAATTGTTGATCTCCGAACGGCCAAGCCCGCCTTTCTCTTTCAAATAGTTCTCGAGGATAGGGAATATGCCGCCATACTCGCGAATGCTTCTTAAATCGTTGATGGTCTTATTGAGCAGTTTTTTCTTTTTTAAGAGCGAACTCTGGGAAATCAACCGGTCGAAAATCACGATCTTTAAAACAAATAACAGGTTCAACAGGAAAAATAAAACCGCAAGCAGCTTAAAAAACCCGGTTTTGTAAAAATTATCCCGCTGGTCGTAAATATCCCCGGTCTTGATGAAATCAATATCCTCACCCTTTTTTACTATCTCGGTCTTAGGAATAGTAGCGGCGCTCTCCCGGTTCTCTTTACTGCCGGTAACATTGACGGCAAAAGGTTTGCTGTTGACAGTAACCACCCTGGCCACAGCAGGATCGTAATACCTGAATTCTAAGGGCGGGAAAGAGATCAACCCGGTTTCCTTAAAAGCCACGGGCACTTCAGCCTCGACTGCTCCCGATAAATAGCCCCCATTAAAATTACTGTCCCGGGACACTTTTGCCGGGTAGGCTTTAAAATAACTGCTGTTTTCATAAACCGGCACTTCCAGGGTCTTTATATTACCTTTACCGCTGACTCTTAATTTAAGGGTTAATATATCGTTGACATCGATCTCTTTTTTATTTTCCCGCACTTCAAAATCAAAATCACCTACCGGCAGACCCTCAGCCGCGGCTGGAAGCTCGGCCACATTGATCTTTACTGCCGGGGTGGAACGGTTAATACGCTTTACATCGGAAAAAAGCGAAAAAGTGTCTTCCTGCATTACCAACTCGAACTTCACGGCAGAGATAGTCAGGACGCCGCTTTTCGTGGGAAAAAGAGCAGCTTTGCCGATTTCGAAAATCGAATACCGTTTCCCGGCTAAGTTACCGGTTTCGGGCCGGAAAACCTTGGGATCAGGATACCACTCCTGCCAGAAACCGGGAAAGGATCTCTGCGACAGCGGCGTAAAACTGCGGATATTGTTGTTTGTGTAGAGCAGTATCCGGTACATGATCTGCTCCCCTTTGACCACGTCTCTTTTGGAAACAGAGACGCGCAATTGCACATCGATCTGCCGGGTGCGGGGCCGCTGCCTCCTGGAGAAGAAATCGTCGCCGTCGAAAACCGACCTTCTCCGCGGCGCGGCGGTGCCTACGCTGCCTTTCACTACATGTATGGTAAAAGAGGCGGTTTTATATTCTTTGCCTTCATGGGTGTAGGAATAGGCCGGGATGTTCAGGGCGCCGGTTTGAAAGGGCTGTAAGTAGTAGATAAATTCCACGGTCTGGGAATAGCTGCCGTTGATAATATTCGTGCGGAAACTGCGCGAGGTCTGCGCAACCCGGAAAGTAGATAAATTAGCCAGCCGGGGCTGCGGGGGATTGCCGATTCCTTTAAAAGAAAGCGTATAGATCAGTACATCTTCTATGCCGATTTTTTCGGCATTCACAGCGGCGCTGACCTGTACATCGGCTGCGAACAAATCGCCGGGAAAATAACAGGAACATAACACCACCGATACAAATATAAAAAATACATTCTTAACAGGATTTCCGTTTACTTTCATCTTTTCTTTTACCAGTCTTTTTCTTTCCGGGCAACGCCGATTTTGCGTTTTTTATCTTTCATCTGTTTTTTCTCTTTCTGGTTTAAATATTGCAGTAAATTTTTGTGCTTTTTCTGTTTCTGCTGTTGTTGGTCCTGTTTCTCTTTCTTTTTATCTTTATTATCTTTATCCTGGTTCTTGTCCTGTTGTTTTTTCTTCTGCTTTTGAATCTTTTGCAGGGTGATTTCAAAATTCTTCTTAGCTTCGATATCGTCCGAATCAGCCAACAAACTTTTTTTATAATTTACCAATGCCTTGTCGAACTGGTTAAGACGGAAAAAAGAGCTGCCTAAGTTATAGAAAAAATCAGCTTTCGAGATATCGGTTTTTTCCAGATCTATTTGGGAAAATTCTTCTAAAGCTTCTTTATATTTTTTCAGTTTGTAGAGTGAAGCCGCCGTATTGCTCTTTAGTTCCGGCAGGTCCGGTTTGATGCCTTTTGCCGAAAGAAATTCCTTCAATGCCTCATCGTACTTTTTCGCTTCGAAGGCCTCGATGCCGGCACGGTTTTTTTTGGCAGCCGGTTCAAACCAGTGCCAGAAAAGCAAAAAGGGCACAAGTAAAAAAATCGTTAATCTTTTTTTCTCCATGTTAATTTTCTCTCGCTTAAAATAAGTTCCAGCATAAGCAGTATTATACCGGGGATAAGGAAAAAATAAAACCTCTCTTTTTTTTGTAATTTTACTTTTTGCTTCAGCGTCTTTCTTTCGAAAGCTTTTAGAGTGTGCAAAAAGCTGTCCACGCCTGCTGCGTCCGTGAGGCGAAAATATTGACCGCCGCAGTGTGAGGCCACCTGGATTAAGGTGTTTTCATCCAGCCTGGTTTTTACGATATTACCCTGTCTATCTTTTTTCCAGCCGGTTATTTCGCCGTCTTTGTTTTTCACCGGGATGGGCGCTCCGTCCTGCGCTCCCACGCCCACGGTAAAAACGAAAATTTCCTGTTTTTTCAACTCTTCCACTAAGTTGAACCAACTGCCTTCCTGGTCTTCGCCGTCGGTGATCAACAGCAGTAATCTTTTATCGCTTTTCGACGCCTCGAAAGTTTTCAGCGCCGCGGTGAAGGCTTCGCCGAAATCGGTGCCTTGTTCTTCGGCGGGGCTGATGGTAGAGGCTTCGGTCAACATTTTAAAGGCCCCGTAATCTACTGTCAAGGGGCACTGCACATAGGCTTTACCGGCAAAGTTTATCAAACTTACATAATCGGTTTTTAAGTTGTCTACGATGCCGGTGATCAACATTTTGGCCACCTCGAAGCGGTTGGGTTTCAGGTCTTCGGCGCTCATGGAATTGGAGGTGTCTAAAAGAAAACTCACTTCGATGCCTTTGACGTCTACTTCTTCGAATATCTCGCCCCATTGGGGGCCGCTTAGGGCAAAAATAAAAAAGGTCATGGCGCCGGTTACCAGGAAGGTTTTAAAAAAATCGATTTCGCGGCCGCTGCGGACGCCCAGTTTTTTATAGGCGTTTTCGGAGATAAAAGAGGTGAGGATTTGTCTCTTTTTTTTGTAGTTGTGTATGGCGGCGAGAACGAACAGCGCCAAAACGGGCAGCAGGTAAAAAGCCATTGGGTTTGAAAAGCTCATATAGGATTATATCAAATTTTTTCTTTTATTAAAAGTCTATAATGCAATATCTTTTCTTGCCTCCGGCGGCCCCTG
>JAGLSW010000659.1 GCA_023135565.1 Candidatus Aminicenantota bacterium
GACTTTTTACGAGGCCATCAGAACTGAATAGTTACGCAAGTTGGTGTTGAAAAAAGGAGCGCTTTATGCTATGCTTTTATATTATTATAGTTTATACGACGAGCAAGATAGAATCGTTGGATTTAGGAATATGTTTGCATTAATAACCATTATCAGAGATTATATATCCAGGTTAAATGGCGGTGTTAGAGATTATATTTCACGCTTTATTAGAAAAAATGATAAAACAAACGCCATTTTTAATAATATCAACCCGGATATATTTTTCAAGCGAAAGGAAAAATAATCCCTAAAAAAAGGAGCATAAAAATGAATGCCGATTCAGTATCTATCAATAACAATAATAAAGATAATAGGAATAAAGAACTGGGACTGTGTTTATCAGGCGGCGGATTTCGCGCGTCACTTTTTCACCTTGGGGCATTACGCAGACTTAATGAGTTGAATATCCTGGCGCAAGTTGAAACAATAAGCAGTGTATCAGGCGGGAGTATTTTATCTGCATTTATAGCCCAGAAGATGATAGATAAAGGTTTGACTGTATTAGATTTTTCAGACTGGGAAAAGGAAATTTCAAAGCCATTCAGGCTTTTCACTTCAGTTGATATTCGTACGATTCCATTTTTCTTATTCTTAGGAACCAATGCCATTTTCCCGGGCCTTCGTATAGCCTGTTTAAAAGGGTCATATAAAAAAAGGTTAACAAGCTTAGAAATAGGAGAACTTCCCGATAAACCCAATTTTATATTTTGTGCAGCGGATTTAACATTTGGAGTAAATTGGGAATTTAGTAAAGAGAAAATCGGAGATTATAGAGCAGGTTATTTAAAAAAGGGAAAAGGTTTGGATTGGCACGTTGCCTATGCGGTTACGGCATCTTCAAGTTTCCCCCCCATTTTTGGCCCGGTTTCTGTTCCAGCAAAACCGGATGATTTTAAAAAAGGGAGTTATAAGGAAAAAGACCGTAATTCACTAATTTCAAATTTAAAACTGAGTGACGGTGGAGTTTATGACAATATGGGGATTCAACCGGTTTCTGAAAGTCACAAGTGTATTCTTGTGTCAAATTGCGGAGCACCCTTTGATTTTGTCACTTCCGGGAATTATATACGACGTTTGCTGCGATATACAACTGTTATAACCAATCAGGCAGCGGCTCTTCGAAAAAAACTCTTTTTTTCGGGACTTTATAAAAGGTGGCATGAAGGAGCATACTGGTCGATTAGCCAACGTATATTGAAAAAAAGCGACTATGAATCTTCGGAATATAAAGGTTATCCCCAAGAACTGGTTAAAGATGTACTTTCAAAGATGCGCACTGATCTGGATGCCTTCACGGAAGCGGAAAAAAAAATTCTTGAAAACCATGGTTATTTTGCCGCAGATTATGGATTAAAAAAGTATCATAGTAGTTTAATACCTACAACTGGGGATGAATCATTTAATGTTCCGCACCCTGAATGGTATAATGACAATGAAAAAATAAAAAAGGCTTTATCTCACAGTCACAAACGTATTTCTTTGAAAAGAATTTTCTATCACTTAGGAAAAAAAATTAAAAAAATACTATAAAGTGTCAAGGGGGGTACCCACTTGCGTGGGTGCGGCACACCGCACTTTTCACCCCCCCCCTTGCCGCCGGAGGCAAAAAATAATTTTAAAGAAAACGAGCATTGCTATTGAAATTAGCGCCTATTTATTTTAAAATTACTTTTACGATGTGTAGGTTTGTAGTTTAACCGGAATTAAGGATTTACGATGAAGCTGACAAAAATAGTATTAAAAGATTACAACCAGTTCAAGGATGTGGAGATCGACCTCACCTATCCCAAAGGACACCGGAAAGAGGGACAACCCTTAGACAAAGTATGCATCATCGGGCAGAGTGGAAGCGGGAAAACCAGTTTGCTGCGGTTAATCAAGTGGTTTATCTCTTTGCAGAGGGAGATCGGTAAAAACACCGAACTGCCCTTACCTGAGAATTCCAACAGCGTACAGATCGATTTCCGGTTTTTCGATTTAAATTACCGGGTATCCAACGTAGATCAGGAGCCTTTTCTCGATCATAAGTGGTTCAGCGGCGAAAACCGGGAGGCTTTTTTTCAAAAACTGAAAGACTATTACCAGGAGATCAAGCCGCTGCTTTACAATTTCCCTACCGAAATATTGATTAAAGACACCCCTCCTGTGATTGGAGAAAGAAGCACCCTGGATGAATTGGAGCGGATAAAAGAAAAAAAAGCCTATTTAGATAAGCTGGAATTAGGTCATACTATAGATTTTTCCGCCGACGATGAATGGCAATTGCAAACCTGGGATTATGTCTTAAGAAATATATTCGAGCACCGTGCCGAAGAACTTTATAAAAAAAAAGAGATTGCCGACATCGAGCTGCAAAATATCAAAAAAGAAGAGAAATCGAAGTTAAAAAAAGAGAAGACAGAAGAATATAAAAGATGGGCGAAGCAGAACCCCGACCCTTTAAAGAAGCTGGCGGATGAATGTCTCGACCCGCTGCTTTTGAGCCTGGGTCTCAGGACAAAAATAGAAATCGATTTGAATACGATTCTCAACCTTAGATTTATCCAATTGCAAACCGCGGCCGGCCGCGATGTGCCCAGGGAATTTTGGAGCACCGGCACCCGGCAGTTGGTTAAAACCGTTATTCCTTTATACATGCTGAATCCCAAGAATGCCGTTGTGTTGGTGGATGAACCGGAGTTATCGCTTTATCCCGATATGCAGAAGAGTATTATCGACATGTATGTTAAATTAGCGCCCGAAAGTCAATTTTTCTTTGCCACTCATTCGCCGATAATCGCATCTTCTTTCGAACCCTGGGAGATTGTCGAGCTAAAATTCGATGAAGAACAGGCTTATGTATCGCGGGACTTGCATTACGAAGGTGAAAACCATGTAGACAACTATAAATACTTCCCCGAATATTTGCGCTGGGATTCTATTTTAGAACGCATATTCGAATTAGAAGAGGAAGGCGGTAAGAAACGGCAGCAGGCGCTGGAGAAACTGGCGGAAGTGGAAATCCGCCTGCGCAAGCTGAAAAAGGAGAAAAAGCTGGACAGCCCGGAAGGGAAAAAGTTGGTGGAAGAGTTCAAGAACCTGGGTCAAAAAGTGGACTGGGATTTCGAGTAAGAACAGGAAATGAGAAAGATCGACAAGAGCAAAATATTATCCACCGAATACAAGAAATGGGCAGATAAGTTGGACCGTGACAAAGCGGAGCATCCCCACGATAGTCGATCTTATTATTATGATGTGTTTATGAACTTGCTCCACTGTCAAAAAGGCGTCTGTGCCTATACCGAGATGTTTCTCTGCAACCCGGCACTTTTAGAGGAGAATAATTGGAAAAAGGGCGGGTACATAAAAGAGAAGCCGGAATGTTTAGGGGAGTTGGAGCATTTTGACCCGGCGTTAAAGAGAGATAGATATTGGCAGTGGGGGAATCTTTTTGTGATCGCCTCTAAAATCAATAAAAGGAAAGGTAGGAAAGAGGTAGACGATATTTTAAAACCCGATGCCCCCCATTATAATCCTTTTGAATTGCTGGAATATAATGAAAAGTATCATATTTTTATACCTCATACCGGCATCGAGGATGAGGAGAAGCGGGAGCGTATCCGGCGTATGATAGAGGTGCTTCATTTGAACTTCGACTTTGTGCGACGTGAGCGCAGGAAGTTTTTAAAAGGAATTTCCAGGTTGGAAGATTTCCAGCAGCCGGAGGAGGTCGATCGTTTTTTTACCGCTTATGAAATGACTGTGTCGGTTACCCGGGAATAAGGATTCATTAAAAGCTTAAAGGAGATAAATATAATGAAAAAAAAGTTATTATTGGTGTTTTGGTTGATTTTTATGGTTATGTTTTTCGTTTCCGAAAGGGTAGAGGCCAAAAGCGCGATCTACGACATCCTGGCTAAAGGCAGCACATGGACGCTTAATGTGGACGGTGAGTCCGGCACTTTAGAACTCTTAGGGGGCCGCGGCAGCCGCACAACTGATGGCGGTTGGGAAATGACTTCGGAGATCAGATGGCAGGGGAATCCCGGTACGCTGCAAGGAAGAGCCGACGGCAGTAACAGTGAGCAGCGGGTGATTCTAAATGTACAGCGCAGGAATGGTCTCAGGGTCACCTGCGAAGGGTACATCGCCCAGGAAACCGATCGATTTATGGCAGGGATAAGCAAACATCCGGCCAGGCCGAGAGATATTCGCGGCGCCTGGTACGCCATAAAGCAGGGGAAAAACCCCCGGGTCCCGGTGATAGAAAGAAAACCGCGAAAACCCAGAAAACCGCGCCTGCCCATCAGGGACACGGCAGTACGACCGGCAGTAAAACCGGCGGAAATCGCAAGACCGGCAGTGGCTACGGCACCGGCAGCGGTGACAGCCGAGGCGGGCGGTTCATGTTCGATTTCCGGTAAGGTTTACGGCAGCGGGGTGAAAGCTGCAAAGGTGTTTTTCGTGGCTTTATATGGCCCGGACAACCTTACTAAATATAGGGAAACCAAGAAATTCGATTCTTCCGGGGCCTATCGTTTTACCGGGTTGCCCTACGGCAGGTACAGGCTTGCAGTGGATACCAAAGCCGATATTGCTATCGGCCCGCGTCCTTCTTCCAGGGTAGTGCGGTGTACCGGCAGCGGTGTAACGAATGTGAATTTCGAGTTAAAATAAAAGAAATCGGTTCGCAGCGCGGACAGCCCCGCGGCGTGGGCAAACACACCCCGTCGCTTGGGGGCAAAAAGCAAAAAGCCCCTCAGCGCCACCTCCTGGCAAGTCTCAAGAGGGGAATTTGGGCCGGTCAATCATCAAAACCCCTTACGCATGGGGGGGCTTTTGCCGCGAAGCGGGTGAGCGCTTTTGATTCTA
>JAGLSW010000066.1 GCA_023135565.1 Candidatus Aminicenantota bacterium
AGGCAAGCCCGTTTTAGATTTTCCCAAAAACTGAATAGTTACGTTTTTTGCCGTCGCTGCCCGGGATCTTTTGTGGTATAATATAGTTTAGTTTTTTTAGGCAGCGGAAGTTTCGCGGCGAAGCTTAACAAAAGTTTTGTTCAAACTTTTTCAAAGGTGCGGTATGCCGCTGGCCCCCGACTTCAATTCAATGGGGGAGGCCCCCGGCAGGGTCGCCGAAGGCAAGTATAAGATGAAAAAAGGCAGTATATTTATCAGTTACAGTCACCAGGACGAAAAGTGGAAAGACCTGCTTGTCAAGCATCTAAAGGTGCTTGAAAAAGAAGGTCTCTCCGCGGTCTGGTACGACGACAAAATCGAAAAGGGCGCGTATTGGCAGGCGGAGATCGAAACAGCCATCAAAAACGCACAGGTAGCCGTGCTGTTGATTTCCACGGATTTTTTGACGTCCGATTTTATCAACCGTGTCGAAGTGCCGCAAATATTGAAACGGCGGCAAAAAGAAGGGCTGTGGGTATATCCCGTGATCGCGGAACCCTGCGCCTGGGAACAAGTCAAATGGCTATCGGCCATGCAACTGGCTGTTAAGGAACCCCTGGCCGGGCAAGACGAAGTCGAGATCGACAAAAAACTGGCCGCCCTGACCAACAAAATCGGCGATGATTTCAAAAAAGGCAAAGGCGTGGCAACCAGACCGGGCGAAACCCGCTTCTATCCACTACCCGCGCAAGATGTGGATACTTCCAAACTGCCTATCACCGGATCGGATTTGTTCGGCAGGGAGAAGCAGTTAGCGATTTTGGACAACGCCTGGGTAGATAGTACTACCGGCGTAGTCACAGTCATTGCCTGGGGCGGCGTGGGCAAATCGGCCTTAATCAACAAGTGGCTGAACCGCCTCGCTAAAGACAATTACCGCGGCGCGGAAAAAGTCTACGGCTGGTCTTTCTACAGCCAGGGGGCGGCGGAAGGCAGGCAGGCTTCCGCCGACCTGTTTATGCAGGAGGCTCTGCGCTGGTTCGGCGACCCGGAACCCGAAACCGGCACCCCGGAAGAGAAAGGCAGCCGGTTGGCGGAATTAGTACGCCGCCAAAGAACCCTGTTGATTTTAGATGGTTTAGAGCCATTGCAGTTTCCGCCCCATGAAAACATGACTTATCCCGGTCGCTTAAAAGACCGCGGTCTGGCGAAGCTGCTACGCCTGCTGGCCGCTGCCCAGCCCGGGCTGTGTGTCATCACCAGCCGCGAGCCGGTGACCGACCTATCTGCTCAAAGCGGGTCTTCGGTGCAGGAAATGAACTTAGACAAGCTCGCCCCCGCTGCCGGGGCGCAACTGCTTAAGCACCTGGGAGTCAATAAAACAGCGGGAGGCGCTGCTTCTTCCCCCTCTGTGCCCTCTGTGTCCTCTGTGGCTAATTTTTTTGAGCGCGAGATGTTTCGCGCCGTGGAAGAGTACGACGGTCATGCCCTGGCGTTAACGCTGTTGGGCAATTACCTCTCCGTGTGCTGCGGCGGGGATATTCGTAAGCGGGACACCGTGCCCCGGCTCACCGGGGAGCGCCGCCAGGGGCGGCACGCCAAACGGGTGATGGCTGCTTACTGCAATCATCTTAAGGGCAGCGCAGAGCTTGATATTCTTTTTATGATGGGGCTTTTCGACCGCCCGGCCCCAGCCGGGGCCATTGCAGCCCTGCGGCAGGAGCCGGTGATTCCCGGCGTTACGGATCGCCTGCAAAACCTGTCCCATGAGGACTGGCTCTACGCCCTGGACAACCTGCGCAGCGCACATTTGCTGGCTAAGGAGAACCCTATCAGCCCCGGCAGCCTGGACTGCCATCCTTTGGTGCGCGAGTATTTCGGCGAACGTTTGGCCAAGGAGCAGCCCCAGGGTTTCAAGGCCGCCCACCAGCGCCTCTATAATTATTACAAGAACCTGCCGAAAAAAAAACAACCCGACACCATCCGGGAGATGGAGCCGCTCTTTGCGGCCATCGCCCACGGCTGCGCCGCCGGGCTGCACCAGGAAGCTGTGATCGATGTGTATTGGAAACGGGTAAGCAGAAGCAACGATTTCTATAGTACCAGGAAACTCGGCGCATTCGGTTCCGATCTATCGGCCCTGGCCCATTTTTTCGAGAAACCCTGGACCACCCCGGCTGCCGGGCTGAACGAACATGATAAAGGAAGTGTGTTAAACTGGGCCGCCTTCCGCCTGCGCGCCCTGGGCCGGTTGGCCGAGGCGGTTGGTCCCATGAAAGCTGCATTAGAGATGCATATCAAACAAGAGAATTGGCTGGAATCTGCTAAAGATGCCTCCAACCTGAGCGAGCTGCTGCTGACCTTAGGCCGGGTAGAGGAAGCGGTGGATTATGGCCGCCAAAGCGTAAAATACGCCGACCGCAGCGGGGATGAATTTCTGAAAATAGCTTTTCGCACCACCGCAGCCGACGCCCTGCACCAGGCCGGGGAAATCCAGAATGCGGAGGCCCTGTTCCGGGAAGCGGAGAAAATGCAAAAAGAAAACCAGCCCGAATACCCCTATCTCTACTCCCTGCAGGGCTACCAATTCTGTGACCTGCTGCTCTCCAAAGGGGAGTACCGGGAGGTCCTGCGGCGGGCGCAGCAGACGCTAAAATGGGTGGAACAAGCAGGCCAGGATATACTTTCCCCATCGTTGGACAGGCTCACCCTGGGCCGGGCTTATTCGGCACAGGCCGGGGAAATGCGTCGGGCCGGGCAAACCGAAGAAGCAGAAGAGAGCCGCAGTAAGGCCGGGGAGTTTTTCCAGCGCGCCGTGGAGGGGCTGCGGCAAGCGGGACAGCAAGATTATCTAACCCACGGCCTGCTGGCGCGGGCCGGGTATTACCGGGAAAGCGGGCAGTATGAGCGGGCCTGGGAAGACCTAACCGAAGCGTTGGAGATCATCGAAGCCGGGGCCATGAAGCTCTTTTTGGTGGATTACCATATAGAAGCGGCCCGCCTCTGCGCCGCCCAAAACAAAGAAGAAGAAGCGGCAGCCCACCGCCAAAAGGCCAAAGACCTCATCGACGAAACCGGCTATCAGCGCCGGGACAGCGATCTCCCGGAGCTCTCTTAGAGGGCTGCCATACCAGCACAGTCCCCTCTTGAGAGGGGT
>JAGLSW010000660.1 GCA_023135565.1 Candidatus Aminicenantota bacterium
GAAATACAGCGGCGCTTTTTTCAATGGGCTTAGGGCTGATAGTATCTCGCCCCGTCCGTGGTTGTCGAGTTCCTTTAGCCTCTTATCGAGGAATTTGTTGATATTTTGTTGCTCGAGCATGGCCTTAATTTTTTCTACAGGTAGACCGACTAAAGCTGCGACAAATTTAATGAAGTGTAACACTTTTATATCTTTAGGCAGAACACCGGGGGCGGGGATGTAAACGAAATCGAGTTTTTTCCCCCCGGCAGATAAATCTTCTCCGTTTACAACAATTGTACTATTATTATTGATTAATTTCAGCCCTTTCAACTCTCCTGAAAAGAGGTTGTACAATAGGTTTTTGAAATTTTCATTCTCCACTTCGATAATCTTCACCCGGCCTTTGCTAATCTCTAAGTTTTGGGCAAAAAACCGAAAAATGTGCACGGTGCATGACTTTATGACTTTTTCAATTTGATTTTAGGATAGAACGAAAAAAAAGTAAAGCACCGACCCCGGATTTTAGTATATAATAGAGGGATAGGGAAACCATGGTGCGCAGGTACTCCTCTTCAATTTCTTGCGGCGTTTTCAGCAGTAGCCAAAAATTACTCAACTCCTTGTTAAATATTAAGACTGTTGAAATCATCAGGAATTATGAAATCATTATCACTGTCCACTAATTTTGAGACAAAATAAATGTTGCGTGACAAATATAATAGAGAATTATCATTCTTGAAACTCTGAATGTTATCGACTAAATAAACCAATTCCTCTTCAGTCAAATCTCTTTCGATTTCATTAAATATGATGGTTTTACAGCCTATTATTTTTATTATATAAAATAATACAGTGATTTTTGATCTATAGCTGAGATTTTGGTATTGCTTGTCGATGATATTCTCGAATTTTTCATAATTTTGAGGCTTATCAAGCAGGGTGAAAAAGAAATCTAAGATGTGTTTCAATTTAGCATTAGGAAAATAATCGTAATGACAAATATAAATGAATGTCCTACGAAAAAAATTTGTCTGACTCTGAGCATAGAATGTTTTGAAAATATTTGATTTAATATGGTTTTGTGATGTAAGGCATGCCATACACTTCCCATCTGAGAGTGCTAATTTTTCAACTTTGGGTTTTTGTGATTTATTTTTTTGAGAACCATCAAATAGATAGATCTCAAAGCGCTTGTAAGAAATGAGACTTAAAATTGCGATATATAGCAAACAAAAACAAAAACCCAATATAAAATAGTATGGGAATCTGCTTTTAGCAACGAAAACATTCTCATCATCCTGTATATAGGATTCAATTTCTCCTGGAACGGACTTTTCATAAAATTTCTTTTTTATAAAAAAATCAAAAAATTCAATTTTTGTTTTTTGGGTATAAGAATAAAAATCTATGAAATTCCGATAACCAAGACTGCTTATTTCGTTGACAAAAGAAAGGTAAAAGGAAGATGGAAATAGTGATGACAAGAAATGATTCAATTTAATAGTTTCCAATATTTGATTTCTCAGTAAATTTTCAGATTCGTTTAGATATCCGTGTTCATTTTTAACAAATTCGTTAACGATTTCTTTGATTTTTTTAGAAGCGACGTCCCCACTCGGAATTATGCCGATTCTTTTAAGTGTCTCATTTTCGAGACTAAAAATCGATTTAGATTTTTCGAGTTCTAAAACATAATTACTTTTAATGTTCGATGCTATAATTTTGGTGGCCTTTGTAACGGACCAGGGGATTAAAAATATAACGACGAAATAAAAACAAATTAGGGGAAATACATTTTTTTTCAGTGTGTTTCCAATAGAGCCAGCAACATAAAAAAATGTAAGTAACATGGAGCTTACTATAAAGAAAACTAAAAGGTGATAATTTATAAGGAGATCTCCCTGTATAATAAGCAGCCATAAAAGTGAGATAGAAATCGACATAAAAAGTAAAAGATTAAGAGTGATTAATCTCGAAATATGGGTGAAAAAAAATGATTTTTTGTGACCAACTAAACTGGAAACAAATTGAAGAAATTCTTTATCTTTTGTTGAATTGTAGCCGTAAAATAGAGCGTATAAACATCCAATAAGAAAAAGAAAGCCAGTAAAATTCATATATCCTTCGGATTTATCACTAAATAAATTCTTCCCTTTGATAAGATCGTATATTAACAGTTGCTCAGCGGAATTTATTTTTGAAACAAATTCAGAATTAGAACTTGTAATCATCGACATTTGAGAAGGAAGAAAAAACAACCTGATTCCATAACCGCCGTATTGCGAATATAGAGAGTAAAACTTGATTTTTTCTTTTTCAAAGTTTTGAAATTTTGTCTTGACCTCCAATGTTGAATTATAGCTGAACTTTTCAATCGTGAGAAATCCTAACAACACGGCCAGGAAAACAAGATATATAACAACATTTTTCTTGATAAAGAACTTCCTAAGTTCGAGTAGCAAAAACGACCCAATATGTTTCATTATGTCCTCCATAGAATAAACCTCCTATTTAATTTTTGTAAATATCCCTGTAACTATTTGGCCATAAATTAAAGCCTCAGAATACTGAAAATTAGCTTGCCAAATATCATTCATTTTTAATGCTGATCGGTTATCAATGGAATCCTTGATAACGTATAACTTATTCAATATAGCATCAATATAAGAAACGAATTCAATATAAGAACCATTTAAATCACCTTTTTTAAGTATAGCTTCAACATGAGCGAATATTGATGGTAATAAGTCATTCGTTTCTTGATGATTTTGGTAGTCGAATGACAAAAGTTTTTTTATAACATCTTGATTATAATTAGCTTGTTGTGCCGTCTCGATAATCAGTGAATACTTTTGTTTTGCTTTTTCCATATTCTCAATGGCTC
Organism: Candidatus Aminicenantota bacterium; assembly: GCA_023135565.1. Classification (GTDB taxonomy): domain Bacteria; phylum Acidobacteriota; class Aminicenantia; order UBA2199; family UBA2199; genus JAGLQA01. Next base: position 2,867 of record JAGLSW010000660.1, read on the forward strand.
GATTAAGCACTGTAAGCAACTCATCAGTTTGCGATAATTCAACTTTATGGGAAAACAATGCCATATCAGATTGTGAGATCAAAAAATAACCAGCGGCCTCGCGAACAAGAAAATCAATTGTTTCTATATCATCTGGATCGTTATAAGCAATTGGACTTTCGTTAAATATTATGAGGCAGAAGGCGTTTTGAATAATCACGAAAACAGCTAAAAAGGTCATCAAAAATTTTTTCATTTTTTTTTCTCCTATATATGATTGCTAAATGTTTTATTGATGAAAATTGTACTTTCATCTTTTCCCTCTTAATAATTCCATAAGTTTGTTTGCGGTTTCAGCAATTTCCTTGTGTTTGCCCTCCGGGAAGTTGTGCATACGCCCCTCGCCACTAATAAGCCAGTTCAAGTCCACTTTATAGAGACTGTGTAATTTTTCCAAAAAATTTGTGTCAGGAAATCGTTTGCTGGTTTCATAATTACTTAGAGAGATTTGTGATATTGATAATTGTTTTGCCATTTCCGCCTGAGATAGACGGAAATGCTCTCTTACCTGCTGTAATCTGCTACCGAATGTAACTCGAATTTTACTTGACATGGTGGATATATTGTAATACAAAACAAAAAGAATTGCAAGAAAAAATTTTTATATACGGATTCGACTTGACAAGCGTGTTGATCTTATATACAATCGTAATATGAAAGTTGAAAAAATAAACAGTAAAAACATTGAAAGCAACGTAGTAAAGGCAAAACTGGCGTTAAACGAGTTAACACTTAAGGACGTAGCCAATAAACTCAATTGCACCAAACAATATGTAAGTATGGTTATAAACAATAAGCGTAAGGGCGAAAAGAGACGAAGATATCTAATCACCCTTCCCCCCCGGCACCTGGAGGTTAAATGAAAAAAGGGCCTGCAAAATCTAAGTACATGATTTCAATCTTAATTGACAATGAAGTGTATAAGATTAGATTGGCCTTAATCATAGTAGAAAAAGAAGTTTGCCGATTGGTTGTGATAGGCGATAACTGCTCTGTTTTAAGGAACAATACATATGAAAACCCAAAAAAAGCAAAAACCTTTTTTGCCGGCAATTTCAAACCAAAAAAAGACGCCCAAAAAACCGGTCCCGTCTGGTCTTCTCTTTATAATCCAAAAGACCTTTGTGTCGAAGACAGAATTGAATTCATGTTAAACGAGTTAAATGAAGGTGCAGAATATATCAACTTTATGCCCCTGGAACTTCCTACTCCCCGCGTAATGAATGAAATGGATGAAAAACTAAAACTGGGAATAGAAAACGGAGAAGCAGGGACCAGCGTGAATGTAATAACAATCGAAACGTTAAGAAGAGATTTCTTCCATCTGACTAACCACGTCTACTTTTTCCTGGAACATGCTTTTATACTGCCATATTCGGGAAATGACTTTAGTCACTTCAGGCTGGTAGTGATACATGCGGATGTGGTCTGGACAGATCAAGTATACAACACTCTATACGCTGCAAAGCAAGCATTCTCAATCAATTATAAAAGACGCTCCTGGAATAAAAATGTTACGCCGATATGGAGCAATTTTTATCGCGAGAACCTGGAAACAGTCCTGAGAATGATCCACAGAACATACCAAAATCAAAAAATTAATCCAAGATTAATCAATAACATGAGAGAAACAAGAAAAAAAAACCTGAAAAAACAGGGCGTAGATTGGATCCCTTATGCGGTGTTTAGTAGGCTCTTAGTCTTGTCTAAGAAAGTATCGAGGAGCATGTCATGACTGGAAGTCATTCCATTACAGGTTCAAAGAATTTAGTCTTAGATGAAGTGGCGGCGACATTGATGCAGTTGGATGTCCTATTTTACATGATAGAGAAAGAAGAGGTCCAGGCGCAAATTACCTTGTGGAAAGATGAATTCTCGGAGAGATTCGATATGTTGGCGGCTGCGGTATTTGACCCCAACACTAAGAAATACAAGGAAACGATAGGGATGCTAAATCGAAGTGAAGAAGAGATCAACAAATTCAAAGACGATCAAAGCCGGATAATGCTGCTAACGAATTTTTTGATGGAATTGTCGAATCAAGTGGATACGCTGATAGTCGGCGTACAGAGCAGTCAACTCAGGAATTAAAAAATATAATGAAACAATCGATTAGGATTTCAAAGATCAGATACAAGGTAGAGTCGGGAGAGCCTGTTTGCCCCCCGGCAGATTTCCCGGCTCTGCTGCGCACTATTTTTCAAATATTCTCCCTGTATTTGAATTTTGATTTTGCGGTACGTATAAAGGTAGAGTGGGGGGATTTGCCGAATTGCACCTCGGAATCCCTCGCTCTACTTTTGTACCACAGGGCTGCCTGTGCGTGCTCGTACGCAGACAGGCTCCAACGTTGTCCGCTTTGGGAATGTGAACAGAACACAAAATATAGCAGCATACGTTTAATTAGAGCCGGGAAAGAAAATTGCAGGGATTCCCGCTCTACAATTTTTTATGTTAAGTTGTCGAGAGGTGGGACAACCTCAAGATGCTTTTTGACAGTTTTTGTAAGCAGGGAGGGGGTTTCAACAGTTTCGAGCCATTTCCCCCTCCCTGCTTACTTTCCAGTCAAAAAATGCAGTCCAAAAAATATAGTTTTAGCTAAAAGTAGAGCCGGGAGTTTTGCCGAATTATACCTCGGAATCCCCCGCTCTATTTTGTTTTTACGAATACTTCGTGAAAGTTCGTTAAGAAAAGCCCGCGGCGCGAGCGGCGCCTTCTTCTCGCGAAACAGGTGTGTCATTGATCAACTCATATAAATTAAAAGTAGTCACTAATCCTAAGAACTTCGGGTTAGGCTCTGTCTATATCGCATATAACCCGGAGCTTGTTATGTTAACCGTTTTTGGTTTTGATAATTCCGTCAAAAATTGTTCAACTCACCCCAGCCTGAGTGTTGCTGAAAAAGAATTTGAAAACTTGTATGTCCGAAAAAAAGGAACTAAGCCTGTATGGACCACGGAAAACATAGAATACATTAGCGCGCCCGGCAAGGCACTGCTTATCGACGGGGAAGGGCTTGACGGAGTAAAAAAACTCGAACAAATCCTTTATCGGAGAGATTATGAAAAAGGCTAAAACTATGGATCGTTTAGTAGAACATATCCTGACGATAAGCGATGAAGAAATCCGTTCGCTTCGTTTGCGGGACGCCGCCGAAGTCTTGAGAATCTATTTTTTCATCGCGGGTGTGCTTTTTGTTTTAACCCGCGGAGAGACTTTCGGTAGATTCGTGGAGCGGGAGAAATTAAACAGGGCGGCCTTATACTTAGAGAATAATAAAGATATGAACATCGGGGTTCTTTCAGAAAGATTAGGCTTTGCTTCTAAAGAAGAGTTTTCGGAAAAATTCGAGAATTTCTTTCTTGTAAAGCCCGAAAGGTATTGGGAACTGGCCCAAATAAAAGCAAGATATAGTTGGGAGAATAAGCAATAATATGAATGTTAAAATAACGGCCATTCTTTTATCTTTTAGGCGAGCGTACAGCCGGGGTGAGGGTAAAACCTCCCCCGGCCCTGTACTTTTTATAATGCATGACTTAAACGTTTATCATTTTGATAAATCTCCTTTAACCTTTTTTAGTAAGTGTTGTACGGGGCGGGCAGTCTTGAACGGCTGCCCGCCCTTGCACCCAATCTTATTCGATAGAACCGGATTTAATAAAGACCTGTTACATAACAATTTGACAAATAATCAACCCCAGCCGGTAGGCTTCCGGTTTACCGGCTGGGCGCTTTTTTTAGACCGCTTTTTACTAATACTACCTGGAAGTTTGCTTAAAAACAAACTTTTTGGTCAAGGTG